>NZ_LZGR01000065.1:0-33658 GCF_001690255.1 Gilliamella sp. App2-1 | reverse complement strand
ACTTAATTTAAAATTAAAGTGTTTTATATTAAACATTATGTAGTACTTTGTTCCGCTATGAGGGCTGCACAAACAAGGAATATTAAGGGGTAGTTACACCAGAAAAGCCATAAAGTGTAATAATGTAATTCAATTTTAAGTATGTAGAAAAATATTATGAAGATACTTAGTAAAACGAATGAACTCCATGAAACACTAAAGAATATCAAAGACAAAAATATCCGAATCGTTTCTGCTTTTGCAAGTGGTACAGAGGGCGTAATTAAAAGTTTGGCTGCTAATAACAAGTCAGTTGAGTTGATAATTGGTACCATTAATGCATTTTCATCTATTGAATTTATCAAATACTGTATTAAATTAGTTAAAACTAATGAAAATTTTAAATTTTGTGTAGATTTTAGGTATTAAGAAAGTGTTCATTGGAAATTATATACTATTTCTGATGATACCATAATTATCGGTAGCGCTAATTTAACTAACAAAGGGCTTTCTTTGGATAGAGATACTTGTTTGTTGGTTAATGATAATAAGATTTATGACAAATATTTACAGGAAATCGAAAATTTAAAATCTAATGCTCTTGTTATTCCTTCTAATGCAGTGAATTTTAAGGAATATTTGAAGAAATATAAAATTGAGCATAAAAAGGCAATGGTTTCCATAAATAAGACTACACAAAAATTAACATTGAGAGCATGGATTAAATCACAATTTTTTTATGAATTACCATTATTATTATGGGATGAGGATGTACCAGAGGATGAAGTAGAGTTTATTGCAAATAAAATAACAGAGATTAAACAAGATTCAGATAAAAAATTATAAATCTAATTATTATTGAGTTAATTGTAATTATTTTAAAAATTTATCTTGTGGGGATGTTATCCTAACAATAGAAGAAGAAAATTCAAATAATATTTTCTTTTTTAAAGTAGATAAAATTATTAAAGGTAAAGAAAGTAATACTGAACATCTTGTTAGTCTTTCTGAGAATGAAGCAGATGGACCTTTTATCTTAGATAAAGACTCTAGAGATATTTTAGAGAAAACTCACAATAAGTTGGTTAAAGGCAAAAAAAAGAAGCTTAAAAAGGAATGATTTAGTTTTAAATTAAATAACATTATCAATCTCCAACTTACAATACTCAACAGCATCATGTAGCATCACAAAATCAGCGATATCGTATAGTGTTTTCTGCGTTTGATAGAACACATAATTGTGTTCGTCGTCGCTGTTGATAATATAGCATTCGCCCGGGATGTCATTTTCGTAATCGTCGGGCGTTTGACGTATATAAATTGGTAGTGTGTAGTTTATTGTTATCATGATAAGCAAAGTTAGAATTTTTTGGGTATTTTATATTGATTGTATTTTGATGTGAACTTTTGAGAAAATGGTCGCAAAAAATACCGCAGGGATGCGAATTTCACCCCTCTCTTACCCCAGTTTTACCCCGTTGACAAAATAATAGTTTTAGGTAATCATTGCAAATCCTTGCAAGATAAGGCTTTAGAATGGTACGCCCGGGTGGACTCGAACCACTGACCCCCACCATGTCAAGGTGATGCTCTAACCAACTGAGCTACGGGCGTATATTTGAAACACGCAAATATTAGCTGGCAAATTGATTTGTAGCAAGTAAAAAAATAAAAAAATAGCTGTTTTTTTAATCTTTCGAACTAAATGGGTTGTAAAATAAACATTATTTGCTTGCGATTTAAATAAAATCATCATATTTGAATAAAAAAATCTTTTCTAAAAAATTTTTTATTATTGGGATGAATTGTAAATTTATGTGATTTCGTGGTGGTTTGTTTAAATTAATTTAGCTATACTCGCTACTTCAAGTTAGGCGTAACATGTTTAGGTTTGTATGTCGATAAAAGATCAGATTGAAGATGTTTTGCAAAATGTTTTTGGTTACAAGTCATTTAGAAATCAACAAAGAGAAATAATTGAATCTATTATCGATGGACGTGATACTTTAATAATTATTCCTACAGGCGGCGGGAAATCTTTATGTTATCAAATTCCCGCAGTTTTATTACCAGGGACAGCAATTATTGTATCCCCTTTAATCTCTTTGATGAAAGATCAGGTTGATCAGTTATTGGCTAATGGTATTTCTGCCGCCTATCTTAATGCCTCACTATCATCGGCCGAGCAACAAGAAGTTATCAAAAAATATTTGGATCACTCCATAAAGCTGTTATATGTTTCTCCTGAACGATTAGCATTACAGGCTTTTTCTACATTAATCGATGAATATCCACCTTCTTTAATTGCTATTGATGAGGCGCATTGTATTTCACAATGGGGACATGATTTTAGGCCTGATTATCGTCAATTAGGACAACTTTCAACTCGTTTTCCTAAAGTACCCATTGTTGCATTAACCGCAACTGCCGACAAAATGACGCAGACTGATATTATTCATCAATTAAATTTGGTCGATCCATTAGTAATAGTGCGAAGTTTTGATCGGCCAAATATTCGTTATACGGTGGTCGAAAAATTTAATCAAACTGAGCAGGTTGTTTCGTTTATTGAGACACAAAAAGGCAATAGTGGCATTATTTATTGTTCTAGCCGTTCAAGAGTGGAAGATATGACCACTAGACTTGCTGCACGAGGGTTTTCCGTTAAAGCTTATCATGCAGGGCTGTCTAATAATGAGCGCCAACAAGCACAGGAAGATTTTTTAAAAGACAATGTACAAATTATTGTAGCAACGGTTGCATTTGGTATGGGAATTAATAAACCCAATGTGCGTTTTGTTATTCATGCAGACTGTCCGCGAACGATTGAAGCTTATTATCAAGAAACGGGGCGAGCGGGGCGTGATGGCGTACCTGCTGAAGCGATGCTACTATTTAATAGTAAAGATCTTAATTGGTATCAACAACAAGTTATTGAGAAAAGAGAGGGCCAACATAAACTAGTCGAATTGCAAAAAATTGATGCAATGGAGGCTTTTGGGCAAAGTTTGACTTGTCGGCGCATTGTGTTGCTTAATTATTTTGGTGAACAGCGGGAAGAGCCTTGTAATAACTGTGATGTTTGTTTGTATCCACCTGAACTTTATGATGGCTTAATTGATGCACAAAAAGTTTTATCTTGTGTTTATCGCGTTGAACAACGTTATGGGGCGCAATATATTGTCGATGTTTTACGTGGCTCTGGGCGCTCTCAAATTAAAGATAATGGTCATAATAAATTATCTGTTTATGGCATTGGTAAACAGCATTCATCTGGCTATTGGCTCAGCGTTATTAGACAGCTGGTTTATTTGGGATATTTAAACCAAAATATATCAACTTATACAACCCTGCAATTAACACAAAAAGCACGTTTAATTCTTCGGGGAGAAATATCACTTTCATTGGCTAAACCTCGTTTAGAAATGGTTAAGAAAAGCCGTATAAATCGTTACGCTAGAGCAATCAATTTAACAACTATTTTAGCCTACGAAGAGCGAATTTTATTTAATAACCTTAAACGATTGCGTAAAGATATTGCCGATACCGAAGATATTCCGCCCTATATTGTTTTTAGTGATGCGACTTTGCTTGAAATGGTTCAAACTAAACCTGAAAGTAAAAAGCAGCTCATTAATATTACTGGTGTAGGTAAAATCAAGTTGGAAAAATATGGTAATTTGTTCTTAGATGAAATTAATGAATTCATAGTAAAAAATTTGTAACAATTTTACATTAATTACATATAATGCTTAATTTTAGAACAGTTTGATTCTTTTTTAATTTGTAATCAATCAGTGCAAATGGAGATTTATATGTCAACAATGAGCGATATGCCACAAATGCTCGCGTTAGTATTGTTATTGATAATTCTTTACTTTGGCGATATTGTTTCAACACGTACTAAAGCATGGATCCCTTCTGTTTTTGTTTGTGCGGTACTTTTTTTAGTTGGTTACTGGACATTTTTCCCTCCTGATATTGTTGCAAGAGCAGGTATTCCTACTGTAGTTGCTGTTATGTTTATGTATTTATTAATTGTTAATATGGGAACGTTATTATCGGTAAAAGAGTTATTACGTCAATGGAAAACAATTTTAATTTCGCTTGCGGGTATTGTTGGTATTATTACTATTACTGTTTTTGTCGGTTATCTATTTTTTGATTATAACACTATTATTATTGCTATTCCGCCTTTAGTTGGTGGTATTGTTTCGGCTATTATTATGGCAAATGGTGCAACCGAAGCGGGATTACCCGATCTTGCTGTTTTTGCTATTATAATATATGTAATGCAAGGCTTTGTAGGTTACCCACTTACCTCAATTATGCTTAAGCGCGAAGGACGAAGAATTCTTAAAATATATCATGAAGGTACTTGGAATTCGAATACTAATCAACGATCTAAATTAGATGAACAAAATAGTACGTCATCAGATGGAAACCCAATGCCAAGTTTATTTGCAAAAATTCCTACGCAATACAATTCATCTTATTTTATCTTTCTACGTATTGCAACAGTTGGCTTGTTAGCTTATTTAGTATCTGAAGTTTTAAAACCTATTGTAACCATAAATTCATTTGTACTTTGCTTATTATTTGGTGTTATCGCTTCTTCGATTGGTTTTTTAGAACGTCATCCATTAAAAAAAGCTGGTGGGTTTGGTTTAGCTGTAATGGGACTGATGTTATTCGTATTTGATACTCTTAGCCGAGCTACACCAGCAATGCTTATTCGTCTTATCATACCTTTGATTGTTTTTATTTTAGCTGCTGTTGTCGGGATGTTTATTTTTTCAATAATCGTTGGTAAGTTACTGAAAGTGAGTAAGGAAATGGCATTTTCGATTGCGCTCACAGCGCTATATGGATTTCCTGCGGATTATATCATTACTAACGAAGTGATTAATAGTTTAACCCAAGATCCAAAAGAAAGAAGGGTGCTTACAAGTCATATGTTAGCTTCAATGTTAATTGGTGGATTTATTTCAGTAACTATCGTGTCAGTTGTTCTGGCTGGAATAATGGTTAATATGATTGTTGGACCATTAACGCATTAATTGTTGATGGAATTTATAGTTATGTAGGTATTATGTTTGAATTAGTTGTAGCGATTAATTTTCAAAAGATAGACTGTTTGTTCAGTTCGTTGATTTAATGACCACTAATCCGATATATATTGATTCACAACAAATGTCTGAATAAATTGAAATTTTAAGGGTAGTAAAATGATAAATCAGAGTATAAAAACATTAATTAAGCAAAATATAAATGAAATGATAGCTTTTCGCCGTGATTTGCACCGACACCCTGAATTACCATGGGAAGAATTTAGAACCACCAATAAAATTGCTGCTGAGCTGGATAAAATTGGTATTCCATATCGTCGTACAGATCCAACTGGGATCATTGCTGATATTGATGGTACAAAACCAGGTAAAAGAATCTTGCTTAGAGCGGATATTGATGCTTTACCGGTACAAGAACTAAACCAAAATATCGATTATAAATCAACTATCGATGGCAAAATGCATGCATGTGGCCATGATACTCATGCTTCGATGCTATTAACTGCAGCTAAAGCACTTTGGGCAATTCGAGATCAATTACACGGTACTGTCAGGCTTGTTTTTCAACCAGCAGAAGAGATCGCTCAGGGTGCTAAAGGCATGATTAAACAAGGTGTGTTAGAGGGGGTTGATAGCGCTTTTGGTATGCATATTTGGTCGCAAATGCCTGTAGGTAAAGTATCTTGTGTGGTTGGTTCGAGTTTTGCTTCTGCTGATTTGTTAACGGTTCGATTTAAAGGTAAAGGAGGACATGGTTCTATGCCTCATGATACCGTTGATGCAGTAATGGTGGCCTCAGCTTTTGTTATGAATGTACAATCGATAATCTCTCGTGAAGTATCACCTCTTGACCCAGCAGTTGTTACCATCGGACGAATGGAGGTGGGAACACGCTTTAATGTGATTGCTGAAAATGCAGTTTTAGAAGGTACAGTGCGCTGTTTTAATATTGAGGTAAGAGACAAAATTGAGGCAGCTATCCGTCGTTATGCCAATCAAGTGGCTGCAATGTACCGTGCGACGGCTGAAGTAGAATACATTTACGGCACTTTACCTGTAATCAATGATAACGAAAGTGCTTTACTTGCTCAAAAAGTCATTGTTGAATCATTTGGTGATGAGGCACTTTTCTTTGAGCCGCCAACAACCGGTGGTGAAGATTTTAGTTATTACACTGAAAGTATTCCCGGTGCATTTGCATTAGTTGGTTCAGGTAATCCTGAAAAAGATACCAAATGGCCACATCATCATGGTTGTTTTAATGTCGATGAAGATGGTATGGCATTGGGGGCTGAATTTTACGCTCAGTATGCTTGGGCATATTTGAATCAAAACTAATCTTAATAAAATTTTAACTATGGTATTAGTTTCGGTAATGTTTGATTTATTTATATATTTAATTAATAATTTGATTTTCTAGCTTCATTGTAGCTTCATAAGGATTAGAAATTATTTTTTTCGATCAATTTCATATATTACCGTTTTCTAATTTGATTGAATATCAACCTGATTAAGCTATAATGCGATAATTATTAAATAAATTACAATTATAATGATTATCGGTTTTATTGGTGCGGGTAAAGTGGGTTGTACTTTAGCGAAATATTTTTCTTTATGTGGAATGCAGATCGCTGGGTTTTATAGCCGAACTTATGAGCACGCAAAGGTAGCAAGTGATTTTACCCAAAGTCAAGCATATGCAACTTTAGCTGATTTAGTTAATGATTGTGATTGTTTATTGGTTACTGTATCAGATAGCCAAATAGCTACTGTTTGGCAAGAACTTTGCCAATTACCTATTACTAATAAATGGATCGGTCATTGCAGTGGGCTGTTGACGTCACATATATTTAGCCAGCAAAAAATCGTTCATCCATTTGCGTTTTCATTGCATCCTTTATATGCCATTTATGATAGATTTGAATGCTATACCGCTATGTCAGGTGTTTCTTTTACCCTTGAGGCAAATGAAAGCATTATTCCTCAATTAAAAAACTTTTTTGTTTCACTAAAAAATCCTTTAGCCATTTTACCTGCGAATAAAAAGCCACTTTATCATGCGGCTTGTGTTATGTTGAGTAATCAAGTTATTGCATTGGTACAACTTGGTATTGATTTACTTGACCAATGCGAGTTAGATTCTGAGTTTAGTGAACAAGCGTGGCATCTATTATTCTTAGAAAATGCTAAAAATATATGTGAAGTAGGCGTCATTGATGCCCTAACTGGACCTGTCGAGCGAGGCGATATTGAAACGATCAAACAACATATAATGGCTATGCCGGTCGAACTAAAACCTATTTATCAGCAGTTATCTGCTATTTTACTTAATATCAGTCGAACAAAACATCCAAGCAAGGACTATCGACAATTAAAATTGGAGCTGTTACCTTGAAAAACACGATTGCCACTTTAAAAGAACGTAAACAAAATCGACAAAAAATTACCATGCTAACCGCTTATGATTACACTACAGCTAAATTAATGGATGAAAGTGGTGTAGATTGTTTATTAGTGGGCGATTCTTTAGGTATGGTGATGCTGGGTTACGATAGCACGGTATCGGTTACTATGGAAGATATGATCCATCACTCCAAAGCGGTTGCAAGAGCAGCTAAGTCCGCATTTGTTGTCACTGATTTACCTTTTATGTCTTATCAAACATCTGTATATGATGCAGTTTTAAATGCTGGTCGCCTAATCAAAGAAGGTCAAGCTCAAGCGGTTAAACTTGAAGGCGGGCAAGCATTTTTTGAACATATCAAAATGATTACACAAGCTTCCATTCCCGTTGTTGCACATATTGGGCTCATGCCTCAATCTGTTCTTGCTTTAGGGGGATATAAAGTTCAAGGTAAAGATTATCAAGATGCAAAAAATATTGTTCTTGATGCATTAGCGGTTGAACAAGCGGGTGCGATTGCGATTGTACTTGAATGTGTACCTGCTGATTTGGCAAAATTGATCTCACAATTAGTGAGTATTCCAACTATTGGTATTGGTGCAGGTGTAAATTGTGATGGGCAGGTGCTTGTTTATCAAGATATGCTGTCTATGTATAACGGTGTTTCTTCAAAATTTGTCAAATCTTTTGCCCCAATTGGTAATCATATGAAACAAGCGTTTACTGACTATTGCCAAGAAGTAAAACAGCAACAATTTCCTACTTCAACCCATGAATTTGCCATTGATGGTGAGGTAATGAACAAACTTAAATCTGAGTTTCAATCATAAGGGATAACGAAATGAATGTTGTAACGGCAATTGGACAAGTACGAGAACAAGTTAAAGCTTGGCGTCAAGCTGGCTATAGTATCGGGCTTGTTCCCACCATGGGTTATTTACATGAAGGCCATCAAAGCTTAATGGCCGCGGCTAAAAGGGATAACCAAAAAGTTATTGTGACGATTTTTGTTAATCCTATACAATTTGGACCTTCAGAAGATCTTGCTAGTTATCCTCGTGATTTAGAGAGAGATAAAATTGTTTGTGAGAAGATAGGGGTGGATTTGATTTTTTGTCCAACTGCCAGTGAAATGTATGATGCTAATTTTAACAGCTATGTTGATGTTAATGGTTTAACAGATGCTTTATGTGGAAAAAGGCGCCCAGGGCATTTTAAAGGCGTTTGCACTGTTGTCACAAAATTATTCAACATTACACAACCTGATCGTGCTTATTTTGGACAGAAAGATGCACAGCAGCTAGCGGTAATTAAACGAATGGTCAGTGATCTGAATTTCGATATTGATATTATAGGTTGCCCGATTGTGCGTGAAGCAGATGGACTGGCTAAAAGTTCTCGTAATAGCTATTTGTCTGAACCTGAAAGATCCGCAGCCGTGTGCCTTTATCAAGCAATTGAATGTGCCAATGCAATGATAAAGCAGGGGGAAAAGTCGGTAATTGTTATAACAAAAGCTATGCATGATCTTATTGTCAACCAACCTTTAGCCAAGATTGACTATATTGAATTTGTCGATCTAGCATCATTAACATCTGTTGATATTCTTGAGAAAGATAGTTTATGTGCGTTGGCGGTTTATATTGGTAAAACACGATTAATTGATAATTTTATTTATCAACATCACTAATTATAAACACTATTTTTAGTAATAGTGACAAAAAGATCGCTTAATTCAAGGTGATTTTTTTGTATTATTCATCGTATTATTAAAATTATTTAAAAGTAGATTAAATCAATGAGTTTATTATTATGGCAATTTATTGTTTGACTATTTTACTGTAGAATAATAATCATTTTATGCCTTAAATCAGGATTTATGCATTAATTATGAAAAATACGACTTACAATCCACAAGAAATCGAACAACCTATTTATAAGCATTGGGAAGAAAGTGGTTATTTCAAACCCAATGGTGACAAATCACAGCCAAGTTATTGTATTGCCATTCCACCACCGAATGTGACAGGTAGTTTACATATGGGGCATGCTTTTCAGCAAACCATTATGGATGCATTAATTCGTTATCATCGTATGCAAGGTAATAATACCTTGTGGCAATCGGGTACCGATCATGCCGGTATTGCAACGCAAATGGTGGTAGAGCGCAAAATTGCGGCTGAAGAAAATAAAACACGCCATGATTATGGGCGTGATGCTTTTATTGACAAGATTTGGCAATGGAAAGCCGAATCAGGCGGTAGCATTACTAAGCAAATGCGTCGCTTAGGGGATTCGGTTGATTGGGATCGCGAACGCTTCACCATGGATGAAGGTCTATCAAATGCAGTAAAAGAAGTTTTCGTGAGATTATATCAAGAAAATCTCATCTATCGTGGTAAACGTTTAGTCAATTGGGATCCAAAACTACGTACAGCTATTTCTGATCTTGAAGTTGAAAACCGCGAAGTTAAAGGTTCAATGTGGCATTTACGTTATCCGTTAGCTGATGGGGCTAAAACAGCCGACGGCAAAGATTATTTAGTTGTGGCAACTACTCGTCCTGAAACCTTATTTGGGGATACAGGGGTTGCGGTGAATCCTGAAGATCCTCGCTATAAAGATCTGATTGGTCAATTTGTCATATTACCATTTGTTAACCGCCGTATTCCAATTGTGGGTGATGAACATGCCGACATGACCAAAGGTACTGGATGCGTAAAAATCACCCCTGCGCATGATTTTAATGATTATGAAGTTGGGCGACGTCATCAATTACCAATGATCAACATTTTAACGTTTGATGGGGATATTCGTCAGCAAGCTGAAGTATTTGATACTAATGGTGAACCAAGCAGGGCTTACGAATCAACCATTCCGGCTCAATTCCAGAATCTAGAACGTTTTGCAGCGCGTAAAGCAGTCGTTGCAGAATGCGAATCATTGGGTATTTTAGAAAAAATCGAACCGCATGATTTGACCGTTCCATATGGTGATCGTGGTGGCGTTGTGATCGAACCTATGTTAACCGATCAATGGTATGTGCGAGCAAAAGTGCTTGCCGAGCCAGCTATTGATGCAGTAAAAAATGGTGATATCCAATTTGTACCAAAACAGTATGAAAATATGTATTTTTCTTGGATGAATGATATTCAAGATTGGTGTATTTCACGTCAATTATGGTGGGGACATCGTATTCCGGCTTGGTATGATAAACAAGGTAATGTTTATGTTGGCCGTGATGAAGCAGAAGTGCGACGCGAGAATAATCTGTCGAATGATATTGAATTATCGCAAGATGAAGATGTGCTGGATACTTGGTTTTCGTCTGCGCTTTGGACATTTTCAACGTTAGGTTGGCCGAATAATACTGATGATTTAGCCACCTTCCATCCAACCAATGTGCTCGTAACTGGTTTTGATATCATTTTCTTCTGGGTAGCTAGAATGATCATGATGACCATGCACTTTATTAAAGATGAACATGGTAAACCGCAAGTTCCTTTTAAAACGGTGTATGTCACAGGTTTAATTCGTGATGAAGAAGGGCAGAAAATGTCTAAATCTAAAGGAAACGTTATCGATCCTTTAGATATGATTGACGGTATTTCGCTGCCAGCTTTATTAGAAAAACGAACAGGCAATATGATGCAGCCTCAATTAGCTGAAAAAATCGCTAAACGCACTCAAAAACAGTTCCCTAATGGTATTGAGGCACACGGTACAGATGCGCTACGCTTTACTTTAGCGGCGTTAGCCTCAACTGGGCGTGATATTAATTGGGATTTAAAACGTTTAGAAGGTTATCGTAATTTCTGTAATAAACTTTGGAACGCTAGTCGTTATGTGCTGATGAATACAGAAGGGCACGATTGTGGCTTTAAAGGTGGGAATTTAGATTATTCTTTAGCAGATAAATGGATTTTAGCCGAATTTAATCAAACCATTAAATCTTACCGAGAAGCATTTGATAGTTATCGTTTTGATTTAGCCGCTAATATTTTATATGAGTTCACATGGAATCAATTCTGTGACTGGTATTTAGAGCTAACCAAATCCATTTTAGCCAATGGCGAACCGTCACAGCAACGCGCAGCTCGCCATACGTTAATTACGGTATTAGAAGCTCTATTACGTCTTGCGCACCCGATTATTCCATTTATAACCGAAGCAATTTGGCAAAATGTAAAAGGCTTAATGAATATAACTGCTGACACTATAATGTTACAGCCAATGCCTGCTTTTGATGAACAGCATTCAAATGATCAAGCAGTAGCTGATATTAATTGGATAAAAGATGTCGTGATTGCCGTACGAAACATACGTGCCGAAATGAATATTGCGCCAAGTAAACCACTACAATTATTGATTCGAAAAGGCTCTCCAACGGTACATCGAATCATCGCTGATAACATCAATTTTATTGAATCATTAGCAAGATTGTCTGAAATTGTTTTACTTGATGATGGTGAAACTGGACCATTATCGGTCACAAAACTGGTTGATGGCGCCGAGTTGCTAATCCCAATGGCTGGATTAATCAATAAAGAAAACGAACTTGCGCGTTTAGAAAAAGAAATTGAACGCATCAATGGTGAAATTTCTCGTATTGAAAATAAACTGTCTAATGCCAGCTTTGTCGATAAAGCACCAGCAGCAGTAGTTGCTAAAGAAAAAGAAAAACAACAAGGTTATATTGATGATAAAGCCAAACTGCAAGAGCAGTATGTTGCCATAAAAAATCTTTAATCTTCGTAATAAAAACCTCTCGTTTGAGAGGTTTTTTTGTTTGCTAATTTAAAATTTATAACCCACACCAATCATGGCAACCCATGGATCAAGCTTATAATTAGCGGTAACTTTAGTATTGCCTAAATGGGTTGTTGCTTTAGTCTCAATATCAATATAACGGATTTGAGCATTCAAAAGCCAATTGTCATTTAAAGTATAATCAGCACCGACTTGTGCTGCCCAGCCCCAAGAACTATCCAGATCTAAGCCATGGAATCCCGCTTTTTTGGCTTCACCACTAAGTTTTTCATCAAAAAAGAAGGTATAGTTAATACCCATTCCAACATAGGGTTGTAGCTCATATTGTGAATCAAGTGGATACCAAACAGCACTTAATGTTGGTGGTAGATGTTTAATTTTACCTAAATGAGCACCAGAAAGTCCCGTTGAATTGCCCCCACCTAACTTAACCTGATGGCTAAAAGGTGTTGCAGCTAACAGTTCGACACCAATATTATCGGTCACCATATATTGGAAATTTAATCCAAGTTGTGTATCGTTATCGGCTTTTGCTTTTAGATCACTTTTGGCTCCGCCTACTTTAACATGATCACTTTTATCTTGAGGGTGAACATAAACAGGCCCACCACGGATAATAATTTCATTTGCCGTATGTGCATAAGCTACAGAACTTGCTAATCCCATTGAGATAAGCATTGTAATTGATAATATTTTCATTTTAATCTCCAAAATTTAACTATGATTTATCGTTTTATTTATTAAAAAAATTTTAACTAGAGCCAGAATAAGTACAATTGGTTTTTATAATCGATTTATTTTATCAATATTACAATATTAGGTTTGATATTTCTGAGATTTATATCAAAATTATTAAAAAATAAAATTAGATTGATTATTTGCATTATTAATTAAATTTATATAAAATAGACTAAAATATTTCAGTGGGTTGTTAGCTCAGTCGGTAGAGCAGTTGACTCTTAATCAATTGGTCGCGGGTTCGAACCCCTCACAACCCACCATAAATATCTCCCTTTTCAAGCGTTAATAGCTATCTATTTTACCTGTCGGTCATAATTAATGATGTAAAAATAAGGCAACGAAAATATTGGTTATATCTATTAACATTTATACTGTTAATTAAAGTTGATTAATCTAAGTTTTTAGCGTTAACTTTAGATAATTAGCTTTTTTAAGCTAACGACTATAGGCATTAAGATGAACTCATATTTATTACTATTTTTTGCAATTATTTGTGAAGTGATAGCAACATCTTCGTTAAAACTATCGAGTGGTTTCACCAATCTTATTTACTCTAGCATCACCATTATTGGTTATAGTGCGTCATTTTATCTTCTTTCGTTAGTATTAAAAACAATTCCTGTTGGTATTGCATATGCGATTTGGTCTGGAATCGGCATTGTATTAATTAGTTTAATTGCATGGATCTTTTTAAAACAAACTTTGGATCTAGCTGCGTTAATAGGCATGGGATTTATCATGTTTGGTGTCGTGATTATTAATCTATTTTCGAAAGTGTCTGGACATTAAAATTTAAATAAGTAAATTTTATAATAAACTTTCAATTGCAACAAAAAATTGAAAGATTGTTACTTATCTATAATACCTTATATAGGTTATGAAATTGTAGCATTTCCTGAGATAGGGGTTGTTATAGCGTTTTGCTTGTCGCTTTAATTTATTTACATTGGATTTTTCAATGTTAACCAGACGGTTAATTTATAACTAATCATGTTATAACGTTCGTGTTACTGGTAAATGTTACAAACAACTGTAATCTAGCTATTTTAGTATGTTATAAATATTTGAGCGATCCATTATAAAACGATTTAACCAAATCGTACTCCTTATTTTTTCTTTGTGATGTAATCATCACATTTCTTGTTGGTGATAGACATTAATTTTGTTCTTTATGTATATTCATTACAGTTGTCTCTCAAATTAATGTAAATAACGCAAGGAGTCTCTATACTTAAGTGATCTACAAAAATTGTTGACTTCAGTATATACTCATTACCAATATAATTAATGTGTTGTAAGGAATTTCTACAGCAATAATTTGATTATTAGTAATTATGATTAAGCAAGAAATTAAGGATTATTTAGTATGATTATAGGTAATATTAATCATTTAGGATTAGTTCCTTATCTGCCAGAAAAAATAAAACAATCAATTGAATATATTAAAGATAACGTTAACAGTAATACTCCCGTCGGGCGTTATGATATTGACGGCAATAATATGTTTTTTATGCTATCTGATAGTACATTGCGTCATATCCACGAAGCAAATCCAGAATATCATGAAAAATATATTGACGTTCAAATTGTTTTAGAAGGACAAGAGGGGATGGCTGTATGCACATTACCGCCATATACAAAAGTTTTAGATGATAGATTAACAGAAAATGATATTGCTTTTATTAAAACGCCAAATGAAGAAACCATATTAGTTTTACAACCGAACGATTTTATTGTATTTTTACCTCATGAAGTACATAAACCGCTTTGTACAATTGATGGCAAAATTGTAACGGTTCGGAAAGTTGTGGTAAAAATTGCATTTGATTATTTATATTTAAAATAAGGGCAGGTAAAACTATGACGGTAAAAATTGCTATTATTGGCGAGTGTATGATTGAATTGTCGATTAAACAAAATTCAACCAATCTTAACTTTGGAGGGGATACTCTTAACACTTCTGTTTATTTATCTAGATTACTAAAAAATAACGATTTTTCTATTCATTATGTGACAGGGCTTGGTATCGACCCTTTTAGTCAAGAGATGTTACAACGCTGGCAAAACGAGAAAATTAAAATAAATTTAGTGCAGAAAATGCCAGATAAAATGCCTGGCATTTATTCTATTGTCACTGATGAACTAGGTGAACGTTCATTTTATTATTGGCGCAGTGATGCTGCAGCTAAGTATTGGTTAAAGACAAACCAAACAGATAGTATCACACAAACAATTGCACAATATGAATATGTTTATTTAAGTGGCATTAGTATTGCTATTTTAGATGCTGAAAGTATCCTTAAATTATTAGAACTTTTAAAACGCGTTAAAGCTAATGGTGGTAAAGTTATTTTTGATAATAATTTCCGCCCACATTTATGGAATAGCCTTGATTTAGCACGTAGTGTTTATGCTGATATTCTTAGTTTTACGGATATTGCATTTTTAACTCTAGATGATGAAGATCTGTTATGGGGTGAATTATCTTGTGAGCAAGTAATTGAGAGGACTAAAAACTTTGGTGTCAAGGAAATTGTGATTAAACGCAGCAGTAATAGTTGCATCATTGAATCCAGTGAAGGGCGTTTTGAGGTGCCAGCAAATAGGGTAGCAAAATATAAAGTGATTGATACCACTGCTGCAGGTGATTCATTTTCTGCGGGTTACTTAGCGGCGCGTTTAACTGGAAGGGATCCAGTACGATCAGCATTACAAGGTCACTTAGTTGCAAGTGCGGTTATACAATATCGCGGTGCAATTATTCCTGTTGATGCCACGCCTAAATTAATGGATTAATTTAAATCTGCAAAAACGGCTATTGATAGCCGTTTTTTGGTTCTAGTAAAAATCAATGTTTTCAGTTGATTTTTTGTCAAAAAGTTTCAGAAAAGACTATGTTTTAATATAAAATTAGTCGAGCAGTAGATTCATCTATATAGTTGTATATTTCATCCAATATCACTGGTATAATATACAGTTAATTTTCTATTCAGTTTGTTTAAAAACACAAAAAAGAAGAGATCTATGTCAATCAAAGATATCGATATTCGTGGTGCACGAACACACAATCTTAAAAACATAAATGTAACTATTCCAAGAGATAAACTAGTTGTTATTACTGGGCTTTCAGGATCGGGTAAATCTTCGTTAGCATTTGATACTCTGTATGCTGAAGGGCAACGACGTTATGTTGAATCGTTGTCGGCATATGCTCGCCAGTTTTTATCATTGATGGAAAAACCTGATGTAGATCATATTGAAGGTTTATCGCCAGCTATTTCGATCGAGCAAAAATCGACTTCACATAATCCTCGCTCGACAGTTGGAACCATCACTGAAATTTATGATTACTTACGGTTGCTTTTTGCCCGAATTGGTGAGCCGCGCTGCCCAAATCATCATTTACCATTAGCAGCACAAACGGTGTCACAAATGGTCGATAGTATTATGGGATTACCTACTGAAAATCGTTATATGCTACTTGCTCCTGTGGTTATTGAACGTAAAGGTGAATTTGTTAAACTGTTTGAGCAACTAGCGGCTAGTGGTTATATACGAGTTAGAGTAGATGGTGATGTTTATGATCTTTCTGATCCCCCTATTCTTGAACTGCAAAAAAAGCATACCATTGAGGTTGTTGTTGACCGTTTTCGTATTCGTGACGATTTAAAGCTTCGTTTGGCCGAGTCGATTGAAACCGTGCTTTCAATTACTAATGGAATTGTTAAAGTAGCCAATTTGGATGATCCTCAAGCTGAAGAATATTTGTTTTCGGCTAATTTTGCTTGCCCAATTTGTGGTTACAGTATTTCAGAGTTAGAGCCGCGATTATTTTCATTTAATAATCCAGCTGGCGCATGTCCTGAATGTGACGGTTTGGGCGTGCAGCAATATTTTGATCAAAAACGTATTGTGCAAATGCCAGAAGTTTCATTAGCTGCGGGTGCGATTAAAGGTTGGGATCGTCGCAACTTTTACTATTTTCAGATGCTAAAATCATTAGCGGAGCATTATAAATTTGATATTGATAAACCGTATGAAAAATTACCTGGAAAGATAAAAGATATTTTATTAAATGGATCAGGTAAGACCGAAATTCAGTTTGTTTATTCAAACGATCGCGGTGATGTGGTTAAACGTAAACACCCATTTGAAGGAATTATTAATAATTTAGCTCGTCGCTATAAAGAAACTGAATCACAAACTATCCGCGAAGAGCTAGCAAAATATATTAGCCATCGACCGTGCCCTTGTTGCGGTGGCTCAAGGTTATGTACAGCAGCAAGAAATGTATTTATTAATGATACAAATCTACCAACAATTAGTGATTTAAGTACTCAGCAGGCTAAGGATTTTTTTGATAAGTTGACATTGAGTGGGCAAAGAGCTCAAATTGCCGAAAAAATCTTGAAAGAGATTAACGATCGTTTACAATTTTTAATTAATGTTGGACTGAATTATTTAACGCTGTCTCGTTCTGCTGAAACCCTATCAGGTGGCGAAGCACAGCGTATTCGATTAGCAAGCCAAATTGGCGCTGGACTGGTTGGAGTGATGTATGTGCTTGATGAGCCTTCTATCGGATTGCATCAACGTGATAACACTCGACTGATTGGCACTTTAACGCATTTACGTGATTTAGGTAATACGGTTATTGTGGTTGAACATGATGAAGAAGCTATCATGTCTGCCGATTATGTGATTGATATTGGTCCTGGTGCAGGTGTACATGGTGGTGAAGTCGTTGCACAAGGTACACCTAAACAGATCATGGCATGTAAAAAATCTTTAACAGGCCGATATTTATCTGGTAAAGAAAAAATAGAAGTTCCAACTATTCGCACCAAAGTTGATAAGCAAAAAATATTATCACTTATCGGCGCAACGGGCAATAATCTTAAAGATGTGACATTAAATATTCCAGTTGGATTATTTACTTGTATTACTGGTGTATCGGGCTCAGGGAAATCAACCTTAATTAATGATACCTTATATCCACTAGCCCAAAACGAACTCAATGGTGCCGAAAAAACTGAAATAGCGCCATATCAAGCTATTAAAGGGCTTAACCATTTTGATAAGGTCATTGCGATTGACCAAAGTCCAATCGGGCGGACACCACGTTCTAATCCTGCTACTTATACGGGATTTTTTACTTCTATCCGTGAACTTTATGCTGGTGTACCAGAATCCCGTGCACGAGGCTATAATCCAGGGCGATTTAGTTTTAATGTTAAGGGTGGGCGATGTGAAGCTTGCCAAGGTGATGGTTTAATTAAAGTTGAAATGCACTTTTTGCCGGATATTTATGTTCCTTGTGATCAGTGTCATGGCGCTCGTTATAATCGTGAGACCTTAGAAATCAAATATAAAGGTAAGTCTATTAACGAGATTTTGAATATGACCGTTGAGGAAGGGCGAGAGTTTTTTGATGCAGTGCCGATGATATCACGTAAGTTGCAAACATTGATTGATGTAGGGTTATCCTATATTACTATTGGTCAGTCAGCAACAACATTATCGGGAGGTGAAGCGCAACGAGTAAAACTTGCAAAAGAGTTATCTAAGCGAGATACTGGTCGCACTTTATATATATTAGATGAACCAACAACAGGTCTGCATTTTGCTGATGTTAAACAATTACTCATACAATTGCATTCATTGCGGGATAAGGGGAATACCATTGTTGTCATTGAGCATAATTTGGATGTGGTCAAAACGGCCGATTGGATTGTTGATTTAGGACCAGAAGGTGGTAACGGTGGAGGAGAAATTATCGCCGAAGGGACGCCTGAAGAGGTTGCTAAATCTAAACATTCTTTCACTGGAAAATATTTAAAACCTTTGTTGGAAAAACAAAAAGCTAAGTAGCATAACATTATTACCACTTAGCATATATAGGATGGGCGAAGTGTAATACCCAGATCTTTTATATTTTTAATAAATAGCGAAAATAGGCAAAATATAGCTTTATAATGTGTTTGTTTTATTGCTTGAAGTTTAATTATTAGCAGAAAGTGGCAAATGAAAGGAGTTGTATTTTGACATTACAAATTGTATTGATGAGCATAATTGCCTATTTTTTGGGATCACTTTCTGGTGCAATGATTATCAGCCGTATCATGCGCCTGCCTAATCCTTCAGAACACGGTTCGCACAATCCCGGAGCAACCAATATTTTACGACTTAATGGCAAATTACCTGCCATTTTTGTTTTAATCTTTGATATGTTAAAAGGTACAATTCCGGTTTATATATCTTATCGGCTTGGTATTACTCCTTTCTTTTTAGGTATTATTGGTATTTTTGCTTGTTTAGGGCATATCTTTCCCTGTTTTTTTCATTTTCATGGTGGTAAAGGTGTTGCAACTGCATTAGGTATGATGGCTCCTATCGGGTTTGATTTTACAGCTTGCTTTATTTTGACTTGGTTGTTTACCCTATTAATAACTGGGTATTCATCAGTAGCCTCAATTGTTGGTTTTCTTATGGCATCATTTTATGTTTGGTTATTCAAACCTGAGCTTACCTTACCGGTTGCAATGCTTTCATGTTTGATTATTATTCGTCACAATAGTAACATTACACGCCTTTTAAAGGGTGAAGAAATGAAAAGTTATGATCGTGGCAAGAACAAAAAATAGTCATAAACTTATACGCAATAGGTATAAATCTAACGATTCGCTTTTGTAAAGCTATTGCAAACTAAACATGATTGTATCTACTAATATTTTTGTAAGTTTTTTTCAATTTTTATCATTATTAAATTAAAATAATAGAATAATTGTTGTTTGATAGATTTTGGAAAGAAGGTATTATTAATCTAAAAAACAAATTGTGAGAGCCAAATAAATTCATGCAAATAAGTCCATTATTAGAATCACTTATGGAAGCACTGCGCTGTTTACCTGGCGTTGGTCCCAAATCAGCGCAACGTATGGCCTTTCATTTATTACAACGGAATCGACAAGGTGGCATTAAATTAGCTCATGAGCTACATGAAGCAATGATAAATATAGGTCATTGTAAAGAATGTCGAACCTTTACTGAACAAGAAGTCTGCACTATTTGCGCAAATTATCGTCGTCAAGACAGCGGGCAACTTTGTGTAGTCGAAACGCCTGCAGATATAGTTGCTATTGAACAAACAGGGCAGTATAGTGGACGTTATTTTGTATTATTAGGTCATTTATCTCCATTAGATGGTATTGGTCCAAATGATATTGGACTTGATTTATTGAAAAACAAATTAGCATCAGAATCGATCAGCGAAGTTATTTTAGCCACTAATCCGACCGTTGAAGGTGATGCAACCGCCAATTATATTGCTCAGATGTGTGCAGAGTTTAATGTAATAGCAACACGAATAGCGCATGGTGTTCCAGTTGGGGGAGAGCTCGAAATGGTCGATGGTACCACCTTATCGCATTCGTTTGTTGGACGCCAAAAAATTGAATTTTAAATTTAATGTGAAGTTTTAATACCAGCTTGTAAACTCAATGTTTAACTAATTATTTGGTTTAAATGTTTAGCTAAACTTTAGAGCAGAAGTTAGAAATAAAAAGAGGGATCATATGAAGTATAAAGCTGTTGCCTTTGATATGGATGGTACGTTACTAGCCAGTAACCGTTTAATTTTGCCAGAAACAGTTGAGATGATAAAAAAAATCAGTGCTAAAGGTGTGAAAGTCATTTTAGTATCGGGGCGTCATCATTCTGTAATTTATCCTTATTACTATCAACTCAAATTATCAACGCCAGCAATTTGCTGTAATGGATCTTATGTCTATAATTTTGAAAAAAAAGAGGCTTTTGCAGCTAAACCAATGACTAAAGATCAAGCACGAATGCTATTAAAACTGGTCAATCAATATGGTATTCATACTTTAATTTATACTGATCAAATGATGACTTATGAAGTATTAGATGATCATTTAGAAGGTTTTTTTAAATGGGTTAAATCATTACCAGATTTTTTACAACCAGAAATTCAAAAAGTAGATAGTTTTGAAAAGGTTATTGATCAGGCAGGTGCTATTTTTAAATTTGCAACAAGTAGTCATAACATCCCTGCGCTACAACAATTTTCAGATACAGTGGATTCGTTAGATGTGTTTTCGTGTGAATGGTCTTGGTCAAATCGAGCGGATGTTGCAGTTAAAGGAAATACCAAAGGAAATGGTTTAACTCATTGGGCTGAGCACGAAGATATTAATTTAAGTGAAATAGTCGCTTTTGGTGATAGTTATAATGATATAAGTATGTTATCTAGTGCTGGGTTAGGAATTGCGATGGGTAATGCCGATGACGAAGTAAAAGCCAAAGCAAATTATGCCATTGGTGATAATAATAGCCCAAGTATAGCTACAGAACTTGAAAAACTATTTTTATAATTGATTTTTTAGTAAATTAATCCATGTTTGAAATTCTTTATCAAGATGATGTCTTAATTGCCATCAACAAGCCATCAGGGTGGCTTGTGCATCGCAGTTGGTTAGATAAAAATGAAACCGTGGTTGTTATGCAAACCTTGCGAGATCAGATTGGTCAACATGTGTTTCCTGTACATCGACTCGATAGACCAACTTCAGGCGTATTATTGTTCGCCTTATCCAGCAAAGTTGCACGTTTAATGTCTGAACAATTTTTGACCAAAAAAATTGAAAAAAACTATTATGCAATAGTGCGTGGTTATGTTGAGGGTGAAGCAGTGATTGATTACCCTTTAGTTGAAGAATTAGACAAAATCGCTGATAAATTTTCTCACAAAAATAAATCTGCACAAGATGCAGTGACTTTTTATCGAGGGATTAGCAAAATTGAAGTTCCGATTAAAGTTGGTAAATTTGATACTGCAAGATATAGTTTTATTGAATTAAAACCAAAAACGGGTCGTAAACATCAATTACGTCGCCATATGAAGCACATTTTTCATCCTATCTTAGGAGACAGTAAACACGGTGATCTTCATCAAAATCGAGCATTTACCGATTATTTCGGTATTAAAAGATTAATGCTTCATGCCAGTGTATTAAAATTTACGCATCCAATTGAGCAAAAGCAAATGACAATAAATGCTCAATTGGATTCAAGTTGGAAAAATATCTTATTAAAATTTAAGTAATACTATTTCCTAAAATAGTACAACCCAAAACTAGAACATTTTCTATGCTAAAAGTAAGGGGGGTATTTACAAATAATATTCAATCAACTTTAATCGTTTTTTGCTGTATGGCGAGGTTAATCTCAATTTCTCATTTCTCAAATTTTTTTAGGGAATTATAGATTTTAACTAATTTATTAAAATGCAGTATGATATTCGCGATTAAAAATATATACCTAGTGATTCAACAGATTTTAATACCTTCCACAACATATGCAGGTGTAAAAAACGAAATTATGTTATTTCGATCAGTGATGGCTCTGAAATATTTATGATACTTAAAAATATCTGGAAACTTGATGATCAGCATGTAATATCACAATCACAATGGATAGCTAAAACAGTCATTAATCAAACCAAACAAGATGCAATGAGTATTTGATTGGATCTATGATAATCAAAATCACCTAAATTTTACTTAGCCATAAGTCTATTGTACAAATAAAGGGGCATATGGAAAAACAGACAATATAAATTAATGATTTACCTTTATCAAAATATATTAAGTGGGAAAACTGTAATGAAAAAGCTTGTTTCTATTCCATTAATGATGATGGGGTTTCTTATAGGTACTTATTAAGCAGCGTGTACAACCAAATTACTATATGCGTTTACTTTTTTAAAGCTTAAACGGTCTTTAGTGTATAAAAACATCATTACCATTGGCGAATATTATTGGATTCCCATACTCGATTATTTAGTTTTTCCCCACAATTGGTAAACTATTTAAAGCCTTTTGCTTCTAACTAGTAGCAACAGGAGAACAAAATAAAACAGCGATAAACTGTAGGGTAGGATAATAAATTGGTTATCACTCCCAGTTAGTGGTATTGAATTAGCTGTTCACATTGTTGATCGTTAACCAAAAGCAGACAGGTATCACTTAATGATACCGCTTGTTGCAAGCGAGCCTTATCTTGTTCATTAAGATCATTGATGCAGGCAACCACATAGCTGCAGGTTTTGCTTTGTAAGGCTTTTTCAATGGTTGATACTAGGTTTGAGCTATTTAAATTTGCCAGATGAATCACTTTGTGTTTATCTAAACCTGCACTATTAACCCATGAACGTTTTAACATTCGTCGGTTGGAGAGCCATAATTGCCATTTTTTAGCTTTATTAAATGATTTTAATAAAGGGCGTTGTTGTTGCAATACCTGTTGAAAAGGTGACTCAAAATTAACAGCCATGAGTTGTGGTGTTGAATGTTCAATAAGCATAATAATCTCGATACTGTGTTTGTATACAGTGTATATTAATACAGTATTTTGCGGTTGTAAACTTTCTTTGTAATCATTTTTTATATTATCTATAAATAGTACAACTTTAAGAGCGCAACCATTGATATGACATGATTCCTAAAAAAGTCATTAAAACGGAACCAATAACATGTATAAATATGGTTACTAATCCCCACAATATTCGACCTTCTTGTAAAAAATTAACGATTTCGGCTGAAAAAGTTGAAAAGGTCGACAGTCCACCACAAAAACCCGTTATTACAAGTAAACGCCATTCGGCTGAAAGGGTAGAATGATTAAAAAAGGCAATAGCAAAGCCAATAATATAGCCTGCGACCAAATTAGACAGTAGTGTGCCTAGCGGAATCGCAAAAGCAATAATATTTAATTTAAGCGATAAAAACCAACGCAATAACCCCCCCGCCACAGAGCCGACTGAAATGGCTAGAATAAGTTTCAACATAGATAATCCTTAATTAGCAAAAGTGAAATCCAACTGCATAAAGATAAAATATATCCTTTTACATGCAATAATTAATTCTTTAAGGTAAGCCTCACTTTAATTAACAAAAAATTTAGACTGATCATAACGATAGGAGCTAGAAACGAATATCGTTTGATCCAAATTTTATATTTGTTTTAGTTGAATAATAATAATACATAAAGACAGGTCTTAATATTATTTGTCTATACAATTAATTTAATCATTAGGAAATTATGATTTGATTAGGCTAAAATAGCCATTAAAAATTGATATAGCAAAGGGGAAAATGGTGTTTACGGGAATTGTACAGGGTGTAGGTCAAATTATTGATATTAAAGACAAAGCTAAATTAAGAACATATAAAGTCAAATTACCGCATCAATTAACCGATAAAATTGAAATTGGCGCTTCAATTGCCAATGATGGTTGCTGCTTAACTGTAACAGGCTTTGATAAAGATGTTGTGTCGTTTGATATTATGGAAGAAACTCTTGCATTAACTACATTGGGTGATAAAAAAATCAATGATTATGTCAATATCGAGCGTAGCGCCAAATATGGTGATGAAATTGGTGGGCATGTGATGTCAGGGCATATCTCTTGCACTGCAACCATTATTGATATACAAAAAACCGCCACGAATTGTGAAATGACATTACAATTGCCGAAAAAATTTATGAAATATGTATTATATAAAGGCTTTATAGGAATTGACGGCGCCAGCCTGACGGTTGGACAGGTAAAAATAGATAGTTTTACTATTCACTTAATTCCCGAAACGTTAGCCATTACTACTTTAGACGAAAAAAAAGTAGGGGATAAAGTCAACATTGAAATTGATTCTCAAACTCAAGCCATTGTTGATACAGTTGAACGGGTATTAACTACAAGAGAACGGTAAGATAGCTAATGATTATCTCGTTCGATAGCATACTTTTTCTTGTAATAGAAAATTAATAATATTGTTTATCCTGAACGATAAGTTTTTTATTGGATGATTAATATTAATCCAATAAAATTCTCTTTTCGTTGTTTTTTCATGGTTAATTATTTTATTGGATAATTACTTTTAAATACAACTCATCTTTGGTATTTTCTTTTTTTGCTAGGTAAAATAAAGTAATCATCATTATTTTTTTGATAAATAAATATTTGCCGTAATTATTTTCAATAATAACAGCGGCCTTAAATTTTTTCGTGTTTGCATAAATAAATGTAAATATTTTCTCTTTAGAATAAAGCTATATAAAAATTAATTTGTTATTGATGCTTTATTACTAGAACAACTCTCAAAAATAATAACCATTTATTTTTTATTTATTTTGATGGCGTCTCAAATTACCGTAAATAACGCAAGTACTTTCTAAAGTTTATTCATTTTCAAAAGAGCTTTCCCTTATTCTAATGCTATTAGTGATTTCTTGCCAAAACACCATTAGTTGATCTTTGCTATACGCCTGTCTAGGATCTAAAGGAGGTTTGTAGTACATTTCTAAACGTAATTGTGGTGTTTTATAGGTTGGGTCGGTCATATGAATCCCCAGCGAAAATACATATCCCCAATCATCGGAATAGAAACCTTTTTTATCAAGAAAAAACTGACCTTTTGCTATCCATTCTTCTAGCAGTAACCCATTACTCTTACGCGTCCCTTTATAGATAGTATGTCCTCGGCCTTGCGTAACATAACCTTCTGGCTTATCAAGTAATGCATAACCTTCTTTAAAATCATTATAATCGATACTAAAATAAAAATTATCGATTGTATTATGCAAATAGATAAACCCCATATCTTTCCATTCACGATCTTCTCCTTGCATAAAACCGTGCAAAAAACAAAACCCAGGTGTTGTTGGGATAGTTAAATCATCGCGCAGCTTAATCCGGTCAAACAGTTTATACATCTCTGTTAATTTTTGGGGCACGTTATTACCATAGGATTCAGGATCAATTTGCCTATCTTTAGTATATTGTTCGCCTAAGCCATTTTGTGCTTTCATTTCGATCTTTAACGTTACTTCATCTTGCCAGCGATAACCTTCTAACACTCTAAGAATATCAGCAGTACCAATACTTTCCATACGTTCAAAAACAATGCCTTGCATCTTTTCTGGGTCATTTGTATCTACGGAATAAATGGCCTTTAAATAATCACCATCCCTTGGATCAACTGGTTTAGTATTTTTCAACTCTTGCTCACGCCGAGCTATCATCTGTTTAAAAGGGGGTAAGTATTGTTGCTTAGTGGCAATGGTTATAACATAATTACGTTGGTAATCAAAATATCCCTCTTCATTGACTTTAAATTCAGCAGGCAAATCAATTAAATAGGTGCCAATACAGCGTGTTGCTCTCTTTTCTAATAACTTATTTACTTGTTGCTGTTGTGTTGATGATAATTTAATCATACGAATATCTTGGTTAAAGATCTGATAACAGATTAAAACGATCAGCACCAACAAACCAACAATAAAACCACAGTAATATTTATTCATTTTCAAAAGAGCTTTCCCTTATTCTAATGCTATTAGTGATTTCTCGCCAAATGACCATAAGTTGCTTTTCACTATATGCTTGTGTTTCATCATCTGGGATTTTGTAGTACATTTCTAAACGTAATTGTGGTGTTTTATAGGTTGGGTCGGTCATATGAATCCCCAGCGAAAATACATATCCCCAATCATCGGAATAGAAGCCTTCTTCATTAAGGAGAAATTGCCCTTTTGCTATCCAGTCTTCTAGCAGTAACCCATTACTCTTACGCGTCCCTTTATAGATAGTATGTCCTCGGCCTTGCGTAACATAACCTTCTGGCTTATCAAGTAATGCATCACCTTCTTTAAAATCGTTATAATCGATACTAAAATAAAAATTATTGATTGTATTATGCAAATAGATAAACCCCATATCTTTCCATTCACGATCTTCTCCTTGCATAAAACCGTGCAAAAAACAAAACCCAGGTGTTGTTGGGATAGTTAAATCATCGCGTGGCTTAATCCGGTCAAACAGTTTATGTAACTCAGCTAATTTTTGTGGCACGTTATTACCATAGGATTCAGGATCAATTTGCCTAGCTTTGGCATATTTTTCGCCAGACCCATCGTCTGCTTTTATTACAATTTTTAAGGTGACTTCATCCTGCCAGCGATATCCTTCCAATATTCTGGCTACGTCAGGTGTACCAATACTTTCCATACGTTCAAAAATAATGCCTTGCATTTTATCGGGGTTATTGGTGTGCACTAGATACACGTGTTTTAGATAATTGCCATCAAGAGGATCAACCGGTTTAGTATTTCGCAACTCTTGCTCACGCCGAGCTATCATCTGTTTAAAAGGGGGTAAGTATTGTTGATTTGTGGCAATGGTTATAATAGAATTACTTTGATAATCAAAATATCCCTCTTCATTGACTTTAAATTCAATGGGTAAGTCGATTAAATAGGTGCCAATACAGCGTGTTGCGCTCTTTTTTAATAACTCATTTACTTGTTGCTGTTGTGTTGGTGATAATTTAGTCATACGAATGTCCTTATGAAATATCTGACAACTGGTTAATACGGTTAGCGCGAATAGACCTGCAATAAAACCGAAATAATATTTATAAAATTTAGTTAAATTAATCATTTATTTTTACCTTATACATAATGTCAACAATGGCTCGAAGGGTGAACTCTTGACTGATTTCACTTTTATAAGCGGGTTCATGGCCAACCGGTAAACGCATTCGTGCTTTTAAATAATCAATTGATATTTCGCCAGATCGCTGCGATACGGTGCCATCACCATTACCATCTGCGGGTAATAGCGTGTATTTTTCATTTATATCTCCATTTTGGAGGGTTCTTATTTCCACTAACTCTTTTAAATTAAGCCGATTTTTATCACCAATATGGTTGGCTGACGCCTTTTTTTTGCTTACCATCACAGAACCTTGCCAGTGGGCGATTTGATAAGTCAACGACTCTGTTTTAATATTATTAGCATCCTTTTCAAGGCCAAAAAAAGCATAAGTGTTAGGATGATATTTGTTGGCAATAGCTGAATTAAACGGATTTACCTTTCTATTTATAATATTCTTATAGCTTTTCCAATCCTTTTGCATTTGTTGCGAATTATGGTCAGTATTAAATGGATTAATCAAATGGGGCTCACAGACGCACCACCATTTATCTTTGGCTAAATAGATTTCTGCATAAGGATCAGTTTTAGGATAGGATTCTGGTTTACCGTTAGGATCTGTGATCGTGAGCCAACCCATACCATATTCTGGCGAGGGTAATAACTGGAGTGGTCCTGGCGCTTGTGCACAAACTGCGGTCATTTCTGCGGCATCCTTGCCTAAAACATTGACCGTTATCAAATTACTTATGCTATTATCTCCATTAACTTCTGTGCCCCGCTTCATTCGTGTGTAGGCAGCAACGGCGCCCGTAGCTGGCTGTACACCATTGATTACTCCGTAGACTTTGTTCCGACCATTTAATGCTTCAGTATAATAACGGGCAACTAATCCCCCCATAGAGTGAGTGACCAAAATCACTTTATCACAGGTTTTTCCACGCTTTTTATAGTATTTGGGTAAGGTCACTTCAACAAGTTTTTTTAACGCCATAGCGCTATCTTCATTAGATTGTAACCAGTTATACCCCATTGCATGTATGGGAAAATAAAATTTTTCGCAATGTTGAATTTGCTTTTCATCTAACTCTAGTGACGATTTTGAACCCTCATCTAATGAAAATGAAGGCGGTTTTGTTAAATCATTTAAAATAGTTGATAAGTGACCATTTGGTTCAAATAAGATTTTTTGTAATAATTCTAAAAATTCACCATAACTAATATAACCTACTGTCCCCCAACCTCGTGCTTGTCGCGAACCAAAAAGTCTGTTTTCAAGGTTACTATTTATTGCTTTTTGGATTTTTTTTTTTTGTTCTCGGTTAAGGCGACGCTTTTCATTCCGTTGACTTTTATCATTACCTAATAATTGTATCTTTAAATTATATTCATTTTTAATTCGAGCGACCTCTTCGGCTGCCGCATCAACCACAGTGCCACGATCATCAACTTCTGTTTTTTCAGGATCAAGTTCTAATTTTCGTGCTTTAGCATCACCATAATACGGTAATGACCAGCCAATAACCGATGTTTCATCATCTAAACGCCAAACCGGTTTAGAGTTATTAGTCTCTATCGATTTTACTTTCTTTTTATCTGTTTTTTCTTTTAAATTACTGCCCATCACACCAGGAATAAAGATAATCGGTACAATAAGTCGTTCTTTTTCAAGATATAAACCTTGTATGGTATTTTCTGATGTTGGAACGGTATTATATAAATACGTGGCTTGCTGATTATTGTTAGTCATGTTGTTTTCTACCTATTCTATTCTTGTAGCAATTTTTTAAAAGTAATTAGCTGTATATAGACTTTATTTTCATATTGGCTAATAACGAGTTGCTCTTGAGAAGAAGCACTAACACAACCGCTTGCCATCGTTAACGCTAAATACTTTGTCAATTCTGTGGGTTTGGCAAAAGTTAAATCTATATCATGAATTAGATTTTCTTTATTTTCACCAATATCTAATTTATGCCTTTCAATGTTAAATTGAGTGCGATTTTTTGGGTCTAATCCAGAAATCCAAACATCTTTAACATTTTGAGCAGAAAGTTGTGTATAAGTAAAAAACTGATTGATATCAGCTGATAAATCGTCCTGAGCGATCATCAAACGACCTAACCAAGATTTTGCTTGTAGCTTTTTAGTATTCATTAATGATTCTGCACCAATTAACATAGCACTGATAAATTTACTGTGATGATGGTAGGTTCTATCACTATATTGGCATACTAATATTAGCGATAATTCTATATTATCTGGCTCTTCATAAAGTATTGACATCCATACCGAATAATCCATTACTGGTTCGGGATATAAATCCCAACGTTGAAATATGGCTTCTAGCAGATCATCGTCATCAATGAGTGCTTTAGGTATGTAGATATGCGTTAAATAGTGACGATAATTAGGGCATTGTTGTTCTAAGTTTTGCATTACTTCATCAAGAAACCAATAGGGTTTAGTCGAGGCAGTCAAATTAAATAGGGGTCTTGCTTTTTCAGGATAAAGAGGAATTTGTTCAAGATCACCTGTTAAAGCTTTTATGCCATTTTGTTCTGCACAGATCAGATAACTCCCAAATATAGGTATTTGTTGCTTACTCCAATTTTGCCAAAATAGGGTTGATTCTTGATTTAGTTCTGTGATTCTTTCATTATAAGCATGCTCAGAAATGTTAATTAATAAACAAGATGCAAGTATCATTATCCATAAAAAAAACGGAACACCAATAGCCAGAAACCAAAATAAAAGGTAGTCTGAGCCATCATAGGTAAAAACAGTTATTATAAAACCAGCTAAAATTAAAAATAATAAACTCATCCCCCATAATAGATAATTTGGTTTTTTAATTGGTTGATAGCTTAATAATTTAGAAGTTTCCCAGCCCATTAATATGTTTCCTGCTATTTATATATTTGTGATCATGATTTAAATTAGTAATACGATGTTTAATTTTTTGTTTCTGGCTCAATCACAATAGTTATTGGCTCAACAAATTGACTGTATTGTGCAGGTAGCATTCCATTTTCATCGGTTACTGCTTCTATTTCACTATTATCAGCTCGAATAATTCTTACCTTTCGGTTTTTTATAACAGAATTATCATGTTGCCAACGTAATTGCGAATGAAATGAATAATGGCTACTTTTTTGTTTATTCATCATTTGACTTAAACTATCGGCACCCAATTTTTGCCATGTTGCTGATTTATTAATAATATTATCTGGCGCGCCAATCTCGACTGACCCATCAGCAAGTCGAATATAGGCACCTGCGCAAGTAAAAATGAGCTCTTGTTTAGCTGAAATAACAGTTCGCCCTTGTTGACTAACAATTGAGATATCTTTTTGTGCACTTAATGACATATCGTCATTTTGTGCTTGAATATCTACTTTGCCATGGGATGCAAATAATTTAATTCCCATTTTTTGGGCAAATAAACTAATGGTCTCGCCAGCTGCTACCATAAATTTCCTTAATACGCTAATATCTGTGTGCTTATAACTGGATAGTATTAGATTTTCACCGGAAGAAAGTTGAATGCTTTTTGGCGTCACTTGAGCAATACCTTTAGGGGATGAAAGTAGAATTGAAGCTGCTTTTAATTCTTCAAGAGACTGAGTTAATAATTTCTTTTGTGTTTCTAAATCAGCCAACTCAGCCTCGGCTTGTTTTGCCGCATCTTGTAGCGCAGATACCAAATTAAGAGCATTATTGAGTTGCTCATTTGCTTGTTGCATATTTAGCTGAATATCTTGCGCTTTATATTGTTCGTCAGAGGTAATAAAAAGCCCTTTTCCCGCTCTTATCGCCCCCCATTCGTCGGTGCGCAGCTCAAAGCCTTCACCGCGGGGTTGTTTTTTATTATCGACCAAATGCCCCAAATTAAGTTGGGTTTTGCCGTATTCGGTGGCCAGTTTAATATGCTCTTGCCCGCGTTTATCATCCATGCGCAGTTTGTTATTAGCCGGCGTGCGAATCACATTGCGGTGTTTGTTAATGGTGGTGATAGGGTCAGGGTGAGCACTGTCATGCATCGCATGGGCGATATACGGCCTATCGGGATTACCCTGCATAAAGGCAATGGCCACTTCGGTGCCATCAATTAACGGGAAGTGAAAGCCATAGGTGTTACCCGCATACGGTTTGGCTAAGCGTACCCATAAGCTTTCGGTGCCACTTTTCCATTGTTTCAGGTCAACATTAAATTTAACTCGATAGCGTCCTTGGGTATCAATATAGCCATAGGTGTCATTGTCGGGGCTGGTGACCCTTGCCGGTAACGTACCACTGACTTGTGGCCAGCGTATGGGCGCAGGGCGATAAGGTTTTAAGGGGTGATAAGGAATGGCGGTAAAGGTGAGTTCATAGGCATCAGTGCGATTACCTTGCCCCTGTACACTTAAAATAATGATACCGTCATTAATATCTGCTAGCGGACTGCCGTTGATATTAATCCATTGACCGGGGGCAAGGTGATAGCGGTTACTCTTGCCTTTGAGGATAATTTTTTGGCTAATCGCCTGTTCATGGCGAATACGCGCATACCACTGACCGCTTTCAATCTGATTGTCGTCATGCGTATTATTCTCATTAGAATTATTGCCGTTATCACGATTATCATCACCACGAGTTTGTGGATTTTCCTGTCCGTTGCTATCTAAGCCTTGATAGTGCTCGGCATAGCGGTAGTCGCAGCCATAGGTGGTCAGGTCTTTGGGTTGGGTGTTAACTTCCCCCTGTAAATCGGCGAGGGCATCACGGTAGTTATAGTCTTGTACCTTGACTGAGGAGACCACCACTTCGCTATGCAGGCTGATATCCCACACACTTTCAACGCCACTATCTGCCATGCCACTGGGGGGCTTATCGTCAATATTAGCCACCTGCGCATAGCCTTGCTCATAATCACTTAACACCATTACATCACAGTGGCGCTCGGCGTGGGTTTCAAAGCGAAACCAGATACCCACATCGGCCAATAAGCGTTGAATAAATTCAAGGTCACTTTCTTGCCACTGCGTGATAAACTCCCGCTCAGGATAGCTCTCTTTTAACTCTAGACGGTAATCAATGCCCGTCAAACCATGACTGCGCAGCACTTCTTCAACTACACTCACCACGCTTTGCTGTTAAAATATGGCACTATGTTGCCCAATAGCCAGCCGTGCTAAACACGAAGATAATACCACCTGATAATGAGCTTCCTCTTTATTGACCGATAACTGACTAAACTCAGTAATCACCCCATGCAAGGTGCGTTTATCATTCACCGACGGTAAGTCACTTAATGATGAGATTGTTGACATTACGCTTTGATACGGTTGATGGATAACAGGATTAAAAGAGAATGTGGCTTTTTGATTAAGCACGGAATCAATGGATAACGCTTTGTCAGAGCTGGTAAACGTAATCACATAACGCCAAGGCTGGTTTAACGACTCATTACCGTCAACATGCCAAACCGAAATCGGCGAGCGCAGCCCCTCAACAGTTAAGCTATAGCGATTATGGCTAACGCCCCCTAAACCCGTCACTAATCCGTCCCCAAATTCACCGATTAAGGGATTAAGCGTGTTGTCCATATTGTTTTCCTATTTTCCCTAAAATCTCTCTATTGTATGGCTAATGAGGTGATTGGCTTATCGTTATTTATAGTATTGTTTTAAGCATAAACGATAATGGAAACAGAGTATAAACCATTTTAACGCAACGTTAACCTTTTTAATCAATACTTTTGCTTAATATCAATAATATCTGTTAACTAAACGAGTATCTGGTAGCTGCTTAACGCCTTTATTTAAAAAGCGATTTAAGCAACGCCATACTTTATTAAGTATATTTTTTAACCTGTTAAATGAAAAATAATTTTATGCTGAAGCGGTATAGATTTTTGGATATGTTAACCAGAAATTCCGTCTTTTTTAATAAAGAAAAGCTCAGTTTTATTGCTGACTGTGCTATAACTATATGAAATTTAAAGATTAATTGGTAGAATGAAAAATCCTAATATTCCCTCTATTTTATTCTAATATTACTTTAATAAAAACAATGCATTATAAAATCATTGTTATTATTAAAATCATTGAAAAAGTTGGTGGAAATTTGGTGTTAAATATTTTAATAATAAAACAATGTGTTATAATTGGAGTGTTCCCTATACACATAGGGATAAAC
>NZ_LZGR01000064.1:0-5114 GCF_001690255.1 Gilliamella sp. App2-1 | reverse complement strand
GAAGCTCATGAAAATCAAAAATGTTTATCATGGGATTTTTAGTGAATCATTAATAATATACGTGATTTGTTGTAAAACTTATCAGATAACAATAAAACATAAAACGAGTAATGGATGTCAATTTATTATTCGTTATGGTGAGGTAGATCGTAAAAGTATTAATGTTAAAGTTGGCGATGTTGTTAAGCAAGGTACTGTACTTGCAAAAACAGGATTATTATTAAAAGAGCTCAAAGTTGGTGAAAAAAGTGTCCATGCCATTGAAATTAAAATTAATTCTAAACAAACGAAAAAATATAAACCATTATTAACTATTGATGGTCACGTTATTTATATGTTGCATTTAGAATATTATTCAGGTGAAAACGGTTTAGATTTGAAAAATCCATTAACTAATAGAGCAAACTTACCATACCAGAGGCGTGCAGATTTATTAGACCCTCTAGAATTATTAAAAGAAGGATACCGTAATTCATTTTCATCTGAACCTCAATAATTTGGAGGAGTAAAATGATAAAATTTTTGTATATAAATTTGTTTATAATTTTATTGCCTTATGTTGCTTATGCATCAGATATTAATTTGGCTAAAAATAATTATTATATGTTGATGAAAGATAATTTAAGTGAACAACTTCTACAAACAAAAGAAGGCAAGTTATTAGTTACACAATTAGATAATCTGATTTTTTTGAATCAAGATAAAATAGTTCTTTGGGGATGCGATTTTAAACAAATGAAAGAAAGTTGGGAAGATATCAATAAACAATTAAATCAAAGTGATTTTTTTAAAGATTATGATAATGAGTTAAGAAAATATCATTTAACCTTCAGAAATTTTATCAAAGTTTATACTAATGATAGAAACAGTTCATCAAATATTTGTAATAGCAGTGATCATATGAATATTATTTTACTTGATAATAATAATCTAATGATACCTTACGAAAATGAATTGATTTTTTTTAAGCGTTTATCAGAAGAACAAGAAAATAATATCAATAATTATCATAATAATGTTAAATGCCTTGAAACTAAACGAGTTGACATGGATATTACTGATATTTGTTATTATCAAAACATGACAATATTGGATGTATATGAAGCAATGAGTTTTGATCCTTCAAATTTATTTAGAAAAAAAATCAAAATAGGAGAAGATTTTTCCAGTATTTACGAAGATGATGATATGAGAGTTTAGGTTGAATATAAATGGAAAGGGAAAAATAGGCTAGAGGTTGTTCAATATTTTGATGGAGGGGTGACTTATTACACATTTATTAATCAAGAAAATAGAACAAAATTAATAATTAAACTTTCTCCAGACTAAAAATCACACAAAATAAAACAGCAAACATCAATCAAACGAGCGCTAATGCTGATAGCCCTAAACTGATCAATCTATCCGCAGATGGCAAGGCATGGTTTATTCATCCGGTGGCGATGGTGGATTATTTTAATATTGAAACGGCAAAACTCTGGCATGAACCTTTAGAAAATCCACAAAGGACGTATTACAATTTTAGTGGTGCGGATAGGGCTCAAAATGGTGCTTTTGGTATCGTTCGAACTCGTTTAGATAAAAATAACCCTAAAAATACAATACCTTGTGCTCATGCTGGTTTAGATATCTTTGCCGATATAAATACACCTTGTTATGCCTGTTTAGATGGTGAAATAGTGCAATATAAAAATGAGGGGAATAACGGATACGGCAATGTGTTAGTCCTTAAAGTTAATGGTGAGGATTTAAGAAAATCACGAAACGAGACAGACCTGGAGTTTCGTGATAAAGGTGAAATTGAACAAGCCAAGGATTTTAATATTAATGCTGACCATTTTTATTTGCGCTATTGTCATTTAAGTGATAAACGTGCTGACTTAGAAGTGGGTGATAAAGTTAAGTCTGGCGATTTAATTGGCTATACTAGCGATACCGGTAATGCAAAAAAATGCCTTAATCCTCACCTACATTTTGAAATTGCAATGAAGATAACAGGTAACCGCTCTACCGCATATGATACGCAAACCAATAGATTAGGCTTTAAAATTAATCCTGCATTATTTGTTAATTTACAGCCAATAGACGAAGATGAACAGAGAAAAGTAAAAAAGCGAAGAAAAAAAGAACGAAACTTAAATAACAACGCCAAATAAAAAATAAGGAATATCAATATGAAGTATATAAAGTGTATATTGCTGACCCTATTCTTAACCCCCACTATCAGCCATGCCATTTTTCGCATTTATACTGGCAATATTGGGCAAGATAACGCCGAATTTTATTTTGATGATGAATATGCTTTTTATATTGCAGGTAAAGAGCAGCAAGTTAAACATTTAAGTTTTATAAGCGAAAGAGAACGTAATGATAAGTTTAATTTTACAATTACTTACGAAGATTCTTCTTTTAAAAACATATTAGATAAAATATATATTGAAAATTTTGATGATGTCACTTTTTATCATGGGACTGAAGCCTATCAAAATCTCACAGGCTACACTCTTAACGGAGACAAAGTAAATTTACACAAAATATTTGAATATAATACCATTGATGAACGAACATGGCGCGAAGTAGAATTTAACGATATTGAATTTTTACAGAATAATAGTTCCAAAGATTTTTATTTTAAAGTGATGTTTTCTAAACTCAAAAAATCGACTGGCAACGTAGTCGGTATCAAAATATATCGCAAACATGATGGTAAGCTTATTCAAACCATTAACGGCATCGACGGGTGTGATTTTCTTGGCTATGTTAATATCTCGAATCACGAAAAACTCTGATTATAATTTTGATGGTGATAATAATGATTTTAGTCTTATTAAAGACAGATATCATGGGCCCAATACCACCGCAGAATATTATGTTTACGACAAAACCCAACAACAATTTGTCAAATTAAATCTCGATGGTAATGATTTTCGTTTTGATCGCGAAGCAAAAACTGCCACTAGCTATAAAACCTGCCCAAGTAAAAAAGAGAATGATCATATATCGCTAACCGATAATTTTCAATACATAGGCAATAATCGTTACAAACGGGTCAAAACCGAATGCCTGTATAAATCGGGGGAATATCTGAACGAAGACAATAACCAATTTGAATATAAAAAACAAAGGGCGTGTAAACCTAAAGAAATAAAAGATTGTCGAAATTATATTGATAATAATGATTATGATAGTTATTAATGGTACTGAGCTAATTATGTAGCTGAACTCATTCGTGGCGGAAAGGGGCAAGATACGACGTTACCGAGTGTCTATTCTGAGCCTGCGAATGATGATGATTTTTTCACGATTCGCTTTATGATTGAAAACAAGCCGTACTGGATAGCCGCCAGTAAAGTCTTACACCTTAATGGCGAAGATGGGCAGCTCAATTCAAGCGTAAGTTATTGGCATGATTTTCCGTTATCATTAGATGACAACCTTTCTCCACAGGAAAAGAAACGTAATACGGTATGTTACCCTCGCACTGTGTCCCTAATTTCATTAGAGAATGACGGCTTGATAGCGATAGATGATGAAAACACAAAATGGGCCCAAGTGACGGCACTGGATGAGCAAACACTACCGATACATGGTTGGGTGAATATAAAAGACAATGCGCAAGCACATATCAAACGACGTAGTCCATGGCACTGGCCTGGTTTTGAAACAATAGAAGAAAAGGCCTCGATAGGTGAATTATCTGACAAGATAGGCAAGAATAAAGTGGCGAAATTAGATTTAGCCGATTACACCCCAGCGATGCGGGCATTACATCAAATCTTAACGGGCACACTGATTTATTCAACCCAACGAAAAAAAGACCTACCGCCGCCGACTTTTACGGATAGGGATTTAAAAGAAGGATTACGCCGAAGCTGGACAGCGGAGTTGATAGGGCATTTATTGGTGAAATATGAAAGCGAATGGTATGCCGATGAAGCGTTAAGCAAATGGAACGAAATTGATGAGCTATTTGAAGAAGAAAAACAACAACAAAAAGCACTTATCGAAGCGGGATTAGATGAGCTGGGCATCACCGAGCCTTACCTCCGTGATTTTGCCTTAGACGTGGTAGACGAAGCGCATGAACATGTCAAATCAAACTGGCAACTAGAAAAAGCGCAGCGCATTAAACCGTCACTGTGGTGGAAACAAGTGGCACAGGTACAAGCGCAAAACCCAACAGCAAACACAGAAGCAAATACCCCTAAACTGTCCAATCTATCCGCAGACGGCAAGGCATGGTTTATTCATCCCGTGGCAATGGTGGATTATTTTAAAATAATTGAAAAAAAGAAGTGTTGGGCAGAAAGCCCGTTTGCTTTATTATTAGGAAAAGTAGAATCCAATAATGATTATTCAGCTTATAACCAAACCAAACCAAAATTAAGGGCTTTTTTTAATACTAACTTGACCTCTATGACAATAGAAGAATTAATTGATAAGCAGACAAAAAGGGAAATATTTGCTGCAGGACGTTTTCAAATAATTCCACAAACTTTAAAAGCTGCTGTAACTTATTTAAAGTTAGATTTATCACTGAAATATAATAAAGAAACACAAGATACTTTATTTGAAGAATATTTAATAAAAATTAAAAGAAAAAACATAATAAAATATTTAGAACATAATGGTGATATTGAAGATGCAATTTATGATTGGGCTAAAGAGTTTGCATCAGCTGGGGTGCGTAAAGGTAAAGCAATAAGTGGAGGACGAGTTGCTACTTTTGAAGGTTCATCATACTACCAAGGTGATGGATTAAATTCGGCTCATATACTTCCAGATCAAATGGTTGAAGCATTGAGAGAATCGAAAAACGGAAATTGGAGATAAATATGAAAATATTTAAGTATTCTATTTTATGTTTTATTCTGTTTTCAATTAGTTATACTTGCATAGCTCAAGAGAAAGAGCATATTAACTTAAATTTTAACGATTTTACTATTAAAACTAAAACAAAAATAAAAAATGCAAACTTTGCTTATCATTATTTAGTAAAGGTCTATGGATGTGGTGGTGGTGCTATTTGTGGAGAAATTAGCAACTTACTATCAAACAAAGTTATTGGTTTACCTAATGCTTATTTAATAGAAGATGAAAATGGAGAAAACGAG
>NZ_LZGR01000063.1:0-50771 GCF_001690255.1 Gilliamella sp. App2-1 | reverse complement strand
CACTGATTTATTCATACAAACTTATAAAAGTTTATAAAAATACATGTATATAATATCCAATAAAGACGTGTTGAGGAAAATGAGTTATTAAATAATCAGACAAATATTACTGAATTGCTTTATAATGCGTTTGGATAATTTATTTTTCGTTTATTTAGGAAACATTTCATGTCATTTGACTCTCTTGGTTTAGATACCGAGATTTTAAAAGCAATTCAAGAACAAAACTATACCGAACCAACTCCCATTCAGCAAAAAGCTATTCCCGTAATTTTATCTGGCAAAGATCTAATGGCGAGTGCGCAGACAGGAACAGGTAAAACCGCTGGCTTTAGCTTGCCAATTTTACAAAAGTTAATTGAGCAGAAAACCAAAGAATCTGATAATTCAAATAGTAAAAAAGGTAAACGCCCACTATACGCCTTGATTTTAGCGCCAACACGTGAACTTGCTGCACAAATTGGCCAAAATATTTGTGACTATAGCTGCTATTTGCCCATTCGATCATTAGTAGTATTTGGTGGAGTAAGTATTAATCCGCAGATGATGAAACTACGTGGCGGTGTGGATATCTTAATTGCAACTCCTGGGCGATTACTGGATTTAGTGCAACAAAATGCTGTGGATCTTTCAACGGTTAAAATATTAGTGTTGGATGAAGCGGATCGTATGTTAGATATGGGCTTTATTCACGATATTCGTCGTGTGATTGCTAAATTACCGAAAAAACGTCAAAATTTGATGTTTTCGGCGACTTTTTCGGATGAAATAAAAGTTTTGGCTCAATCTATTTTGAGTTCACCTGAATCTGTTTCGATCGCAAAAAATAATAGTGCTTCAGAACAAATTACTCAATATGTCCATCGAGTTGATAAACGGCGTAAGCGTGAATTACTTTCTTATTTAATTGGTAAAAATCAGTGGCGACAGGTGTTGATCTTTACTCGTACTAAATATGGTGCTAACCACTTGGCCGAGCAGTTGACTAAAGATGGCATAAAGGCAGCAGCTATTCATGGCAATAAAAGCCAAGGCGCACGCACTAAAGCCTTGGCAGATTTTAAAATTGGACAAATACGTGCTTTAGTTGCAACTGACATTGCAGCAAGAGGCATTGATATTGAGTTACTTCCTTATGTTGTTAATTATGAGCTACCGCAAGTGGCAGAAGATTATGTACACCGCATTGGGCGAACAGGACGGGCACAAAATGAAGGGCAGGCTATTTCGTTGGTGTGCATTGATGAGCTTCCTCAATTAAGATCGATTGAAAAGTTAATTAAACAACCGATCCCAGAAATAACAACTAAAGGTTTTGAAGTTGATCCTAAGATTAAAGCCGAACCGGTAAAAAAATTATCACAAAGGCGAGCACCACCAAAAAGAGGAAGTTCAAGCTCGAACCAATCGTCGCCATCCAATCAAAATGGCGGGAAATCATCAAGCCGGCATAATCACACTAAAAATAAACACTAATATTTAATAATGTAGAAGGAAACGATTATGGTAAATCGCAGCAGACGTTTACGAAAAAAATTACACATTGAAGAGTTTAAAGAATTAGGCTTTACTGTTAGTTGGTCTTTTGACGAAGGCACAAGCGAAGAGGCTTTAGACAGTATCGTTGATCAGTTTATTATTGAAGCTATTCAACCCAATGGTTTAGCTTATGAGGGAAGCGGTTATTTAAATTGGAAAGGGATCATTTGCACCCAAAAATTAGGGAACTGTACTGAAGAACATCGTGGCACTGTCACAAAATGGCTAGAAACTCATGGCCTGAAAAATGTAAAAACCAGCCAACTTATTGATATTTGGTGGGATGAGTTAGAATTTTAATTTAATTATTTGAATTTTTTATAAAAAAGCCACATTAGTCAGTGGCTTTTTGGCTATTTATATCATGCAATTCCTTGGCTACACAAGTAATCTTCATAATTACCCGTATAATCAATTACTTTTTCTGGAGTGATTTCAACAATTCGTGTTGCTAATGAGCTAACAAATTCACGGTCGTGCGAAACAAAGAATAGCGTACCTTGATAAAGCTCTAATGCCATATTGAGTGATTCGATAGATTCCATATCTAAATGGTTAGTTGGCTCGTCCATAACAATAATGTTAGGGCGTTGCATCATCAATTTACCAAATAACATACGTCCTTTTTCACCACCAGATAAGACTTTAACTTGCTTTTTAATATCGTCTTGTGAAAATAATAATCGACCTAGAATACTACGCACGGCTTGTTCATCGTCGTTTGGTTGTTTCCATTGGCTCATCCAGTCAAATACCGTTAAATCGCCTTCAAATTCGTATTCATGATCTTGCGCATAATAACCAATATTTGCGTTTTCAGACCATTTTATATCGCCTTGTTCAGGAGCCAGTTCGCCCATTAGCGTTTTTAATAATGTGGTTTTACCAATACCGTTGGTTCCTAAAATAGCAACTTTTTCGCCTACTTCAACCATGAGCTTAAGATTTTTAAAAAGAGGGCCATTGTCAAATCCTTTGGTAAGATCTTCAACAACAAGCGCATTACGGAATAGTTTTTTATCTTGTTCAAAACGAATAAATGGATTTTGCCGACTAGAAGCTTTGATTTCTTCAAGTTTGATTTTTTCAATTTGCCTTGCACGTGAAGTTGCTTGTTTTGATTTTGATGCATTGGCACTAAAGCGACTAACAAACGATTGCAGTTCACTGATTTGTGCTTTCTTTTTGGCATTGTCTGCTAACAAACGCTCTCTCGCTTGCGTTGATGCGGTCATGTAATCGTCGTAGTTACCCGGATAGATGCGCAATTCACCATAATCTAAATCTGCCATATGAGTACAGACCATATTCAAAAAATGGCGGTCATGCGAAATAATGATCATAGTGCTTTCGCGTTGATTTAAGGTATCTTCAAGCCAGCGAATCGTATCAATATCTAAGTTATTGGTTGGCTCATCGAGTAATAAGATATCTGGATTTGAAAATAAGGCTTGGGCTAATAATACCCGCAACTTCCAACCTGGTGCGATTTCGCTCATTAATCCGTAATGTTGCTCAATTGGAATACCAACACCTAATAATAATTCGCCAGCCCGAGATTCGGCACTGTAACCATCCATTTCAGCATATTGAGTTTCTAAATCAGCAACTTTAAAGCCATTTTCTTCACTCATTTCAGGAAGTGAATAAATGCGATCGCGTTCTTGTTTGATTTGCCATAATTCGGTATGTCCCATAATGACGGTATCAAGGACGGTAAATTCTTCAAAAGCAAACTGATCTTGGCGTAATTTACCGAGTCTTTCATGTGGATCTAAAGCCACATTACCTGAGGTCGGCACTAGATCGCCACCAATAATTTTCATAAAGGTGGATTTACCACTGCCATTAGCACCGATTAGACCATAACGATTACCGTTGCCAAATTTAACCGAGATGTTTTCAAATAATGGCTTACTGCCAAATTGCATTGTGATGTTATTTGTACTTAACACGAAAATTGACTCTCTTTAAAATGCGTTTTACTTAAAAATAGTCATTAGTTTTTGAGTAAATTCGCTAAAATGTGATTTGGCGCACATTATGCCATAATTAATCATTTTTGAGGAACTCCTTTATATACTGATGTCTATAATGAGTTGTTTAATTTTTTGTTAAGCAATTAAAGTTGCTTTTACAAAACATTAAAAAAGATAAATTATGGATAAAACTCGAAGCAACTCGAATAATCTATAATGATCAGATAAATGTAGAAAAATTATTTAAAATGGGCATTGATTATATTCGTAAAAAAGATATCTATACAGTGCCTTTTCAAAGTCTCTGCGCCGTTATAAGCTAAATTGATATTTGAGGATCTAAAAATAACAGGGTATTACAATTTACATCATTTTTAAAGCCGTAAAAAATCTGATTTGGGCTGTTATGAGTATATATGTGAATTGGAATCTAAGTTGCGTTGTCTAATACCAGTGGTAGTGATTGAAGATAATTTTTGGGATTGTTGAAGAATTTAATTATCAACTTGAAGTCAACAATAATTTTATGGGAGGACGAATTTTAATTCATAAAAAGACGAAATATAGTAATTCTCCATGTATATAGCATAATTCATAGCAATGAGTTTACATTATTTGACGCTCAATTGTAGCCGACCAGTCATGAGTTAGGTGAATATATTTATTTTGGTAAAACCAACCGTTTATTTACTTATGCTTGGGATTGGATCAGCTACTTTATGGAGTATGGAACGGACAAACCACTAAATAAAGTAGGCTTAAAGTATATTGATTACAGCCTAGATGATGCAAAAAGCTTTGTTTATATTGAACCGAGCTTTAAGATCACATCTAGACAAATTGAGGAGTTAGACAAAGCTTCAAAAGCTGGTTCAAAAGAAGAGCTAGCCCAAATTGAACAAGAATACCAACTTAACGAGATTGTCTATCCTGTTTATTAAAATGAAGTTGGCAATTAATAATAAGATATATTCGCTTCCTCGCATCAAACGACAAAAAGATTAGACTATCAATTATTTTAATATAGTAATCAATTTTTATGATATAAAGTTTACAAGTATTAAACCAATTGATACGATGCGAGTCTAGTTATTTTTTATATGTATCAATTATGTTTTATCTTATTTTTGTAACGATTATTTGGTCATTCTCATTTAGTTTTATTGCGGTTTATTTAAGTGGGCAGGTAGATTCTTGGTTTGCTGTTGTGATGCGAGTGCTATTTGCCTTTATTACTTTTATTCCATTTCTACGCTTTAAAAATATTCGTTTTAAGCAGATGTTGCTTTTAATGGGAGTTGGGGCATGTCAATTAGGGATTATGTACTTTTTTTATTATAATTCCTTTCAATATATTTCGGTACCTGAGGTGCTGTTGTTTACTATCTTTACACCGATTTATGTCACAGTGATTTATGATTTATTGCAACACCATCCATTAAGACTTAGCTATCTTTTAATGGCAATTATAGCGGTAGTCGGTGCGGCCATTATTCGTTATGATCGTATTAGTGCTAATTTTATTATTGGTTTTTTATTAATTCAGGGCGCTAATATCGTTTTTGCGTTAGGGCAAGTAGGGTATAAAAGGATTATGGAAGTTTATCCAATGTCTCAACATCAAGCTTTTGCTTGGGTTTATTTGGGGGCGCTTATTGTTGCAACGCTAGGTTGGTTACTTTTTGGTAATGCATCAAAATTACCGACAACCAGCTTGCAATGGGGAATTATTATTTGGCTTGGCGTAGTTGCTTCTGGTGTGTGTTATTTTTTATGGAATTATGGTGCAACCAAAGTGGATTCGGGCACTTTAGCGATTATGAATAATATGGTTATCCCAACAGGGATTTTGGTGAATGTAGTGGTTTGGCATCAATCTATTGATTGGGGACGCTTTTTATTAGGCAGTGCCGTTATTGTTTTGGCATTAGTGCTACATTACAAAGTTAAAAACGTGCAACACATTAATTAACATTTAAGGTAGATGTGTCATAATCGATAAAATCAACGGCGTTGTGACAGAAGACAGTGTCGTTGATATTAGCAAGCTAGAAGCAATAGGACCTTGTAACACTTCAAACTGCCTTGCCATCATATAACAGTTTATCGCAATTGAAACCGAACTGAGTAATACTACCACTTGTAATTCTAAAGTAGGTAGTCCTAAGAGCTTACCCACAATATAGGTAACAATCGGTAACATGGTCAATTTTAAAATACAGATAGAGGTAGTAATAAGTAATTTGTCGCGAATTTTATATTCAGCTAATCCCATACCTAGCACAATCAGTGAAAGTGGTGCCGTCATATCGCTGACCATTTTTGTTGATTGATTGATAAATTTAGGCAAAGGTAAACTAATATAGTTCACCACAACTCCAGTAAAAATACCAATAATAATAGGATTTTTTGATACGTTTTTTAAAACTTTGAAAAAGCTTCGACCTGAAAGCTTGCCCATTTGAACAAATTCAATTGATACGGTGGCAAGCGTCCATAAAATCAGTGCGTTAAATATAACAATAATGGCGACAATGGGGATCGCTTTATCGCCAAGTAACATTTTGATGATGGGAATACCAACAAACACGGTATTTGTATAGATACCTCCCATGGCAAAAAGCGTACTTTCTGAACCAGTTAATTTAAATATTTTAGATGCAATTAAGCAGCCAAATGCAAAAACGATAAATGATCCACCAAAAAAGACAAATAATAATTTTATATTGATTTGTGAATGTTCAGAAAAATGGCTCATGATCTGAAACAACATAATTGGAAATGCAATATAAAAAGTAAATTTGGTTAAGCTATCGGTTATCGTTTTTTGCCAGCGTCCTAGTTTAACCGCTAAATATCCTAATAAAATTAAGATAAATAAAGGCAAGGTAGATAAAAACTGTGCCCATAATGTAGTAAGAAATTCCATCGTTATTATTTTATTGATGATTACGTATAAAGTACCATTCTAAGTCAGTTGATCGTTTTGAATCAAATTGATAACCCTCTAGATTAAAACTTTTAATATCTTCATCCTTTTCAATGCTATTTTTTATAATATATCGGGTCATAAGTCCGCGTGCTTTTTTTGCATAAAAACTAATAACTTTATAGGTATCTTTGCTTTGATCTAAAAAGATGGGCTGAATGATAGTTGCATTTAATTGTTTTGGTTTAATGGCTTTAAAATATTCGTTTGAGGCTAAATTGATTAATGTGCGATGTGATGATTTGGTTAGTTCGCTATTAAGGTGTTCAGTTAACTTGTCGCCCCAATATTGATAAAGATTTGTATTATTACCATTTTTTAAACGGATCCCCATCTCTAACCGATAAGGTTGAATTAGGTCAAGTGGTTTTAAAATGCCATAAAGACCGGATAATATTCTTAAATGGGATTGCGCGAACTTTAGATCTTTATCAGTAAAATCTTCCACATGTAATCCTTCGTACACATCACCTTTAAATGCGAGTATCGCTTGCCTTGCATTTTCAAGGTTGAAGTCACTATGCCAATTTTGAAAGCGATCATAATTGAGCTCTGCTAATTTTGTGCTAATAGACATTAGTTTCGTTAAATTTTCAACACTTAATTTTTGACAATTTTGAATAAGTACTTTAGTCGAATCAATAAATTGAGGAAGTGTATAATTTAGGGTTAATAATGGTGATTGATAATCTAAGGTTTTAGCCGGAGAAATAATTATTATCATAACGAATATAGCCTATTGTATTTTTCAATAAATAGGGTTATTTTACATTTAATTCAACTCAAAGGAGTAGCAAAATGAACATTTCTAAAAAAGAAATACATGATATTAAATCTTGGGCTACTGTTCGTGAAACCTCGATTGAAATCGCAGAGGCGATTTTTGAGTTAGCTAACCACGATGAAAAGCTTGCCGAACAAATTTGGTCGGAAGGTAATGATGAAGTGTTGAAACTTGCTTTTTCTAAAACCAAAGCCGATAAGTTGTTTTGGGGTGAACAAACGATTGAACGTAAAAATGTTTAAATATTTATGGAATTAACTTTTTTAGGGACAAGTGGGGGTTCCCCAACATTACAACGTAATGTGAGCAGTATTTTACTGGATCTTAGACAAGAACGGGGACGGTTATGGCTTTTTGATTGTGGAGAGGCAACTCAAATGCAAATGCAAAAAGCCAAATTTAGTCTAGCTAAACTTGAGGTGATTTTTTTAACGCACTTACATGGCGATCATTTGTTTGGATTACCGGGTGTTTTAGCATCTAGGTCTTCAATGCAAAATCAATCCCCTTTGACGTTGATTGCGCCAAAAGGAATTAAGCAGTTTATCGAGACTGTGATTGAAATTAGCTATTCTTGGTTAACCTTTCCTCTTAATATTATTGAGCTTGAAGGAGACGGTATTGTTTTTGATGATAATCTGTTTCAGGTTGAAGCAAAATTATTACAGCATCGTGTGCCATGTTTTGGTTATCGTGTTATCGAAAAAGATTTGCCAGTTCAACTCGATATCAATAAGTTAAAGCAAGATAATATTCAAATTGGTTCTTTTTATAATGATCTAAAAAATGGCAAAACAGTGTCTTTAACCGATGGTCGGATTATTCACGGCATTGACTATCAAACTAAAATAAAAAAAGGCAAAAAGCTGGCTATTTTAGGTGATACCATACCTTGCCAAGCTTCGATTGAGCTTGCTAATGATGTGGATTTGCTTGTTCATGAAGCAACACAAAAACATGCGTTAGTTGATAAAGCTATTGAACGTGGTCATTCCACCACTGTACATGCTGCAACCATTGCCAAACAAGCTAGTGCAAAAAGGCTTATTATGACTCATATAAGCCCTAGATACAGTTTGAATGATAATAAAAAGTTAGTTAATGAAGCAAAAAATATCTTTGTTAACACTGAAATTGCTACCGATTTTGCAACTTTTCACATTTAATTAAATTTCTTTTATTAAACCTCGCCGAGGTTATTGTTATTGGCGTATTGAAGGAATTAAAGACAAAAATCCTTAATTAGTCTTTTTATCGTTAATTTTGTCGGTTTTAAAAAGTCCATTGAAATAAATTCATCGGGTTGATGTGCTTGTTCGATCGATCCCGGTCCTAATACAATCGTTGGCGAGATTTGATTTAAGTATGGTGCTTCGGTGCTATAGTTAACCGTTTCGGCATTATGACCGACTAATTTTTCGATATGCTGTAATGCCGGATGATCTTTTTTACATTCATATCCCGGAATTGGAGTAACTTCGTACTGTATCTCGATTCGATTTGGATATTTGTCCATAACAGGTTGGAGTATATCACAAAGTGAGTTATATAACGAATCAATGTCATTGTCTGGCAATACACGGATATCAATGACCAGTTCACAACAGCCACAAATACGGTTGGCTGCATCACCACCGTGAATAACGCCTAAATTTAGAGTAGGGTAAGGTACACTAAAACCATTATTATGATATTGTTCTTTAAATTTTTGTTTTAGGATTAATAAGCGTTCTACCACTAAATGCATGACTTCAATAGCGTTTATGCCTTTATCAGGATCGCTCGAATGTCCCGATTTACCAATTACTTTAATAGAGTTAGCTATAAATCCTTTATGCGCGCGAATTGGTATTAACGATGTTGGCTCACCAATAATAGTACAGTCAGGCTGTAATATGGCGTTTTTAGCAAAAAATGCCGCACCAGCCATTGATGTTTCTTCATCGGCGGTAGCAAGAACATAAATGGGTTTGGTTAGTTTTTTAAGATCGATATCACGCAGTGCATCTAAAATAAAGGCAAAAAAGCCCTTCATATCGGCGGTACCAAGTCCATATAGTTTGTTATTTTCTTCAGTTAATTTAAAGGGATCTTTAGTCCATTGCCCATCGTCAAATGGAACGGTATCACTGTGCCCGCTTAACAATAAACCACCTTGTGTTTTATTTTTGCTATTTGAATAGGTAGCAAGCATATTAAATTTATGACGTGTATTAGGAACGGGCTGGATATCAATAACAAAACCTAATTCTTCAAACCAAGTAGCTAACTTGTCGATAAGTGGTTTGTTAGAATAATCTAATTCCTGGTTAGTGACGTTACTAATTGTAGGTGTTGAAATTAGTTCGTTATACAATGTTAAAAAAGATGGAAGCGTCATAAAATCACCTTTAAATGATAAATTGTAGGTTGACCTCTTTATAAGTCTATAAGCATAGCATTTACATTATAATTTGCATATAAATAACGATGTCGTTTCAATTAGCTATTTTATATTTTTAATATATGTGGCTATAAATTACTAGCAAGGTTTTTGAGATGAAGTAGTAGTGCAAAATTGTTAAAATTGGACCAAATAGCATAAGGAGCCTTTTTACTAAAATTAATAAAAAGACAAAGAAATAACTTATTATTATTCATTCCTACTATCTCAATTATTAAAATAAATTGTTTATAGTTATATTTAAACAGATACTTTTTACAAGCGCTTAACAAGTTTTTTACTATCATATTGTTTATAACACGTTTCAATTTTCAGAAAAATATTTAAAGAATATCAATTAGCTTACTATTCTTTTTTAAGTTAACTTTTTTAACCACTTGTCCATAATATTATTGCTTTCAATAAAGGGTATTTTATAAATTGCTTTATTTCATTTTTTAGCAATAAAAACAGCCCGCATTGGAGCAGGGTAACCTTCAATTGTTTTAGTTGAGTCAGCAGGGTCTAAAAAATCTGCTAGTGAATCCGATGTCATCCACTCTGTTTTACGCTGTTCATCTAAACTGGTTAGTGATATATCAACCAATTTTATATCCGAAAAACCACATTTATTTAGCCAGTTAATCATGGTTGGAACAGATGGAATAAAGTAGACATTACGCATTTGTGCATAACGCTCACCTGGCATTAAGGCATGATGTAATTCTCCATCAATAACCAGTGTTTCGAGTACTAATTGCCCCCCTTCAACTAATTGATCTTTTAATTGGCATAAATGATCAAGTGGTGACCTACGATGATATAAAACCCCCATTGAAAAGACGGTATCAAAAGCACTAAGTTTGGGTAGCTGCTCAATGCCAAGTGGTAATAAATGCGCTCTTTGATCGTTACCAAGTAGTTTGCGAATAGCCTCAAATTGGCATAGATAAAGTGCCATAGGATCAATTCCAACAGCGAGTTTTGCTCCAGCGCCAATCATACGCCATAAATGGTAACCACTATTACAACCCACATCTAAAACAGTTTTACCTTCTAAATTGTCAATATGATCAATTAAGCGCCTCCACTTCCAATCTGAACGCCATTCTGTATCAACATCAATACCATATAAGTGAAAAGGGCCTTTTCGCCATGGCATCATGTTTTTTAGTAATTGAGTAATTCGTTGTTGTTCACCTGTCGAAATAGGATGTTCACTATTGACGGTTACACTGTGAAGTAAATCAATTTGATAAGGAGTGATTGACGGTAAATGTTTAATACTGTTGAGCCATTGATTAAAACGGTTATCAATATTTTGTTTTTGCCAATTTGCGAGCTGCGCTGGTAACACTTCTAGCCAGCGACTTAGTTTATTTTTTGCGATAATCTGGTAAAAATCACCAAAGTCAATCATTCTATTATCCTTATCAATTACGCTTGAATTAATTTGTTATTTTATGGCAATAATAGAGCCAAAATTAAAGCATTGGAACCATGTATCAATATGTTTAAAACCCGCTTCAGATAGTCTCTGTTTATGTGTTTCGATAGTATCGGTTAGCATGACATTTTCTAACATGTTACGCTTTTGGCTAATTTCAAGTTCACTATAGCCGTTAGCACGTTTAAAGTCATGATGCATATTAAATAATAACTCATCAATAGTTGAATCACTAAAGCTAAATTTTTCAGACATTACCAAGATACCATTCGGTTTTAATGCAGTATAAATATTATTTAAAACACGTTGGCGATTTTTAGGCGTTAAAAACTGTAGGGTAAAATTTAGTACTACCATTGACGCATTTTGCATATTAAGGTTACAGATATCATCACAAATGACATCTACAGGCGTTTTTGCTTTATAAGATTCAATATGCCTTTTACAACGGTCAACCATGGGCTGGGAATTATCAACTGCAATAATATGGCAGTTTTCTTTATTAACATGGCGGCGAATAGATAATGTGGCAGCACCTAAAGAACAGCCTAAATCATAAATCATTGAATGAGGTTGTACAAATCTTTCAGCTAACATGCCGATCATTGAGATGATATTAGAATAGCCGGGAACCGAACGTTGCACCATATCAGGAAAAACTTCGGCAACTTTTTCATCAAAAGTCCAATCGCCTAGTTTATCAATAGGTGTTGAAAATAGTTGGTCTTTTTTGATATTCATAAAACTAATTGGTAATATAAAAAATAATTCTGCTATCATATCATTTTTGGGTATTCAATTGCTCGGATAATTATGGGGTTTGTCGATTTTATTATTATTTTTATCGCGATTATCGTTAATATATTAATCACCATTTATTTAGGAAAACAATGGCAGTTTTGGTTTCAATTTCATATAACTGGTTGTTATCAATTTATTTATTGGCTAGTTGTTGTTATAGCCGGATTATCGCTCATCTTTTCTATATTATTACATAATATTTCAAGTTATTGGTTACCGTTATTTTGTAATACCGTTACTGGTTTAATGATTTGCTGTTTTTTCACATTGTTTATTTTTGACACTGTACGTTGGCTTAGTCAAAAAAAGATTAAACCCAATTTATGGCTTAAAATTGTTTATATTGTTGCCGTTGTATCACTGTTTTGTTTTGGTCATGAAATGGCAATTAATGCCAAGATTGTTCATTACCAAGTCAAAATTCATAAATCTGCTCATGTTGATCATTTACGTATTGTTCAACTTTCCGATATTCATCTTAATGAATTAACTACACATCGATTTATTCAACAAATGGTTGATGAAGTAAATAAGCTTAATGCTGATTTTGTTGTGATTACGGGTGATACATTAGATAAATATTTAAAACCTTTTACACAAAAAAGCTTTGATAAGCAATTTCAACAATTAAGATCAAAATATGGTGCTTATATTATTTTCGGCAATCATGAATACTTAGCCACTAAACTAGAAAATAATCGAGAAGAGGATATCACTAACGCCTTTATGCAAATAGGTTTAAAGGTGTTAAAAGATGATATTATTTATTTCGATGAGGTAGGCATTACCTTAGTAGGTCGAGATGATTTTTCTTCATGTTATTATAATATAAAACGAGCATCACTGTCTGATTTGATGATATTCACTGATACTAATACACCGATTATTTTATTAGATCATCAACCAAAAGACCTTGATGAACCAGAAAAGTTAGGTGTCGATTTGATGATTTCCGGGCATACACAAGCTGGGCAAATATTCCCTATCAATCTTATTGAGAAATTAATGTATAAAAATAGTTATGGTTTGTATCAAGATAAAGATCATCATTTTACCAGCATTGTAAGTAGTGGATATGGACTTTTGGGTCCACCAATTCGCTTATTGACTCGTTCCGAAATCGTGGTGATTGATATCGTTTTTGACAAAAATACGAATAATGAATAAATATATTTAAACAGGAATTTGATTTTGTCTTATCAATTTATTATTAGTAATGATCAGTTAGCTGATTATTGTTCAAAAATCGAAAATAGCTCGGCTTTGGCTTTAGATACTGAATTTGTTCGAACACGAACTTTTTACCCTCATTTGGGTTTATTGCAGGTATTTAATGGTGAACATGCAGCGCTAATTGATCCAATTAATATTACTGATTGGCAGGCTTTTTTGGCTATATTAAATAATCCAACTATTGAAAAGTATTTTCATTCATGTAGTGAAGATATTGAAGTCTTTTCTTATCATTTTGGCTGTGTTCCAACCCAGATTGTTGATAGCCAAATATTGGCTTCTTTTTTAGATAATCCATTGAGTAGCGGTTATGCTAGTTTGGTAAAAAAATATTTAGAGGTAGAGCTTGATAAAAGCGAAACCCGAACAGATTGGTTAAAACGTCCATTAACTGAAAAACAGTGTGAATATGCCATTAATGACGTGTTATATCTTTTTCCATTAACTAATATTTTAAAGTTACAGCTAAGTACTAATCATTATTTACAAGCTGCTTATCAAGAGTGCCGAATGGCGGTTACCCGTAAATCGGAATTAATGGATCCAAATGATGCTTATCTAAATATTAAAAATAGTTGGCAATTGAAAGGGAAAAGTTTAGGACAATTGTATAAATTAGCGAGCTGGCGATATAGATTAGCGAAAGAACAAGATATTGCTATAAATTTTGTAGTACATGAAGAAGTATTATTGAAAATTGCACGCTATTCACCGACATCATTGGGTGAACTTGATAAGTTAGGTATGAAAGGAAAGGAAATTCGCTTGTATGGTCAAATAATTTTGGATCTATTATCTAATCCTATTCCTGAAATCCCACCAATTCGTCGAATTAATAGCTATCCAGATTATAAAAAAATTACTGGTGAGTTAAAACAAGCAGCACTAACGATTTCTTCACAAACAGGGCTTAGTGAGGATTTATTGCTTTCACGTCGATTAATTAATCAATATGTAAAATGGAAAGTTGATAAAAAGGGTAACGAACCCGAAATATTAACAGGTTGGCGTAAACCCTTATTTGAAAAGTATTGTTTGGACTTTCGTTATTGATGAAAACTATTTGATGCAATCTTGCTCAACATTGACTCTACAATGAGTGATGATTGAGCTGCAGCAAGTTTCAAAAATGATTGAAAATCCATCGTTGATTCGTTATCACCATTATCTGAAATTGCTCTTACAACCACAAATGGGACTTTAAATAACCAGCAAACATGACCAATAGCGGCGGCTTCCATTTCCACAGCAATAGCATTAGGAAAAGTTTGTTTTATTCTTGCTAAATTACTTTTACCATTGATGAAAGCATCTCCACTAGCAATTGAACCTTCAATCGCATTAACCTCGTGCTTTTTGATACAAATTTTAGCTAATGATTGGTATTTTTGATCAGCATCAAATGCTACAGGACAACCTGACATTTGACCTGGTTTGTAACCAAAAGCAGTTAAATCAACATCATGGTAAAAAACATTCTTTGAAACAACAATATCACCAATATTAAGGTCGGAAGATAACCCACCAGCCGAACCAGTATTGATCACCGCATCGACTTTATAATTATTCAATAATAATGTTGTTCCCGATGCCGCAGAAACTTTTCCTATACCCGATTGGAGTAAGACAATCTCGCATCCTGAAATTTGACCAAGATGAAAATCACAATCTAAATGGCGCTCAACGTGATAATGGGTGATTTTACTTTTTAATATAGCTACTTCTTCTTCCATTGCGGCAATAATAGCAATTCTCATACGATCCTCTTGGTTTAGTTTGAGTAACTTCAATTTAGATGTGTTATCATAGTTTGTGAAGATAAATTTGACAATATATGAATAAGTCGGAGCTAAAATTGCGAACAATTTTTATTACAGGCTGTTCAAGTGGAATAGGGCATATTTCGGCCATTGCATTAAAAAAGCGAGGTTATCGTGTTATTGCTTCGTGTCGAAAATTATCAGATCAACAAAAGCTCATTGAACAAGGATTCGAAACAGTGCTTCTTGATCTTGATAATCCAAAATCTGTCAAGCGGGTTGCTCAAGAAGTTTTGGATTTAGCAGAAGGTAAATTATATGCGTTATTTAACAATGCTGGCTTTGGGGTATATGGGCATTTATCAACCGTCAGCCGTGAACAGTTAGAATCTCAATTTTCCACCAATTTTTTTGGAGTGCATCAGTTGACGCAATTATTGCTTCCTGCCATGTTTGAACAAAATGAAGGACGTATTATTCAAACAAGCTCAATTGTTGGTATTGTTGCAACGCCGGGACGAGGTGCTTACTCAGCCAGTAAATATGCTTTAGAAGCCTGGTCTGATGTACTGAGATTAGAATTAGCAAAAACCAATATAAAAGTGTGTTTAATTGAGCCTGGACCGTTAAAAACATCTTTTTCAAATAATGTTAATCAAACGGTGCAAAAGGATATTGTAAAAAACCCACCTATTGCAAAACGATTTACTTTACCAGCAGAGGCAGTTTTGCCATATTTATATCATGCACTTGAACACCCAACACCCAAAATACGTTACAGGGTCACAAATATTACCAAGATAGCAGCAATTGCCAAACGTTTGCTTCCTGATAGATTAATGGATAAAATTCTACGAAATAAATAAACCAATATTGTTAGGACACTATATGCAAAACCAATTTATTTTTGATGTTAATGAACAAAATATTCAAAAGATCATTGAAGAATCATCTAAATATCCCGTATTGTTTTATTTTTGGTCTGCTAGAAGTCCAAATTATGAAGCGATGACTCAAACATTAACTAAATTAGCTAATGAACATCATGGGCAATTTATTTTAGCCAGTATTAATTGCGATGAACAACAAATGTTAGCAGCTCAATTTGGTTTACGGGCGCTCCCGACAGTTTATTTATTTCAAAATGGCCAACCAGTTGATGGTTTTCAAGGCCCACAACCAGAAGAAACAATTAAAGAGTTTTTAGTCAAGTTTTTACCCAATGAAGAAGAATTAAAACTTATTGAAGCGCAAAACCTGTTTAATGAAGCAAAATATGAACAAGCTTTACCTTTATTAAAACAAACTTGGAAAGCACTCAACGATCACCTTGGAAAACCAAGAACTGATATTGCATTAATGCTCATAAAATCTTACATAGAATTAAAACAACTGAGCGAAGCAAAAGAAGTACTTGCAACTATCCCTTTACAAGATCATGATTCTGTTTATCATGGCCTGCAAGCTGAGATAGAATTACTTGAGCAAGCAGCTAATTCGCCAGAAATTCAACAATTGCAAGATCAATTAACTAAGCAACCAGATAATACTGCTCTCATGATTCAACTAGCCTCGCAATTAATGTCTGTCGGACGTCATGAGGAAGCGCTTGAATTACTTTTTAACCCATTAACGAAAGATCTCAACGCTGGAAAAGGTCAATTGAAACAAGCATTACTTGATTTACTTGCTGCGTTGGGAACCAATAATCCATTAGCTAGTGCATATCGTCGTAAGCTTTATACATTATTGTATTAAGATTTATAAAGATAAAAGATTCAGCAATATTTTATTGTTGAATCTTTATCATTCTAGTGTTCAATAATACGAGGAAAGTCTTCGTTACTACGCAATGTTAAGATTTCAACACCATTATCAGTTACTAAAATAGTATGTTCATACTGTGCAGAAAGACCATGATCTTTGGTTTTGACTGTCCAGCCATCTTTCATGGTACGGGTACGCCAATCGCCTGTATTTATCATAGGTTCAATAGTAAAAGTCATTCCAGGTTTTAAAATTACACCACCATCATCAGCGTCATAATGTAAAACTTGAGGTTCATCATGATAGACTTCACCAATACCATGACCACAATATTCTCGAACTGAAGAAAAACCAAATTTATCGACATATTTTTGAATCGTTTTACCAATTTCTTTTAAACGAATGCCGGGTTTTATAATTTTAATCGCCTCATAAAGGCTTTCTTGTGTGACTTGGCATAATTTTTCACCTGCGATAGTTGGCTTACCAGCAATGTACATTCTAGAAGTATCACCATGATAACCATCTTTGATAACCGTTACATCAATATTTAAAATATCACCTTCTTTTAACTTTTTGTCAAAATTTGGAATACCATGGCAAACCACATCATTGATTGAAATACAAGTGGTGTGTTGATAGCCACTATAGCCAATATTAGCTGGAATAGCTTTTTGGACATTAACAATATATTCATAACAAATTTTGTCTAGTTCACCAGTACTAATGCCCGGTTTAACATAAGGTTCAATCATTTCTAATACTTCAGCTGCAAGTTTTCCAGCTATTCGCATTTTTTCAATTTCGACGGGGGTTTTTAACTTTATAGACATTAAATTTTTCCTGTAATATTAATGACAATATCCTATCATACCCCGCTATTTCGTCAAATCATACCGGATGATTAATTATGCATTTTACTTATATTCTTATAAAATTTTGTAAAAAAGTTTCAGGAAAGTATGTGTTTTAGTATAAAATAAAATCTTATATTTATTTTAATACCGTTTTATATATATAATTACTCATTATAAAAAAGGGTTTTATCGCAATGCAATGTCGTTTTTATCAGCAGAAAAAATGTTTATCTTGTCAGTGGATGGATAAGCCCTATCATACACAACTAGCAGAAAAACAAAATAATCTGTTACAACAATTAACTCAATTTAAACCTAATGACGTTGCAGCTCCGTTTGCTAGTAATGAATTTGCTTTCCGTAATAAAGCAAAAATGGCGGTGTTAGGCACCGTTGAAAGACCTATTTTAGGGATACAAACAGATAATGAGATGGTCGATTTATGTGATTGTCCTCTTTACTCAAATAGTATGCAAAACATCCTAAAACTTATTCGAACTTTCATCCGTAAACAGGGGCTTGTACCTTATAATATTAATAAGCGGAAAGGAGAGTTGAAATTTGTTATAGTTACTGAAAGTAAAGAGAATGATAAAAGCTGTTTTATGCTGCGATTTGTTTTAAAATCGCATAAATTTGTCGAGAAAATAAATAATTCTTTTAAACAATTACAAGACAAAATACAAAATTTAAAGGTCATTTCAATTAATATCCAACCTAATCATGCGGCTATTTTAGAAGGAGAAGAAGAGTTAGTTTTAACTGATACCTCATTTTTGCCAATGACATTAAATGGCGTTCCTCTTTTTATTAAGCCTAAAAGTTTTTTTCAAACAAACAGTTATGTTGCCAGTAATCTTTATAAAACAGCAAGTGACTGGGTCACAAATTTATCTATTCACTCAATTTGGGATTTGTTTTGTGGTGTAGGTGGTTTTGGCTTAAGTTGTGTTAGTCTTAATTCTGAAAGTGTTATCCAACTGACAGGTATTGAAATTAGCTCAGATGCAATTGAGTGCGCAACTCAATCAGCAGAAAAGTTAGGCTTTAACCAATTATTTTTTAAATCGTTTGATGCCACACAATATGCGACAACTCAACAAAATGTACCTGATTTAGTGCTACTTAATCCTCCAAGACGAGGAGCTGGCAAAACACTTATGCAGTATTTGGAGCAAATAGCACCTAATTATATTATGTATTCAAGTTGCAACTTATGTTCATTAATTGATGATTTAACATTATTATCAAATTATCAAATCCAAAAAGTGCAGTTATTTGACATGTTTCCACATACCTCGCATATGGAAGTGTTAGTTTTATTACAAAGGAAAGATAAATAATCCAATAATAAATGCTATAACGTAATATTCTATGCAATAGTTGGTCTTTTAAAACGAAGTCAAACATTTAAGTTTAATTTATCTGTAATAAAAATAAAAGATTACGGTTTTATTAATGACTTTTCTCCAAGATAAATTTTTTTTATTTTAAGGGTTGTCATAAATTGACCCACCGTTAATATTAAATTATGTTAATATAAAAGTATTAAATAATTTCATTTTAAGGAAGCGAAAAATATGATTCCTGATGTCTCAAAAGCACTTAATTGGTTAGAAAAACACTATACCATTTTACAAGGTATTCAACGTGGTATTGAACGTGAAACTTTACGCATTTTGCCTGATGGATCATTGTCGAAAACGCCATTTCCTTCGAAAATTGGTGCAGCATTAACGCATCCTTGGATAACAACTGATTTTGCCGAATCGATGTTAGAATTTATCACACCAGTTAATACCAATCTTGATTATATGTTAACGTTTTTACGGGATTTGCATCGTTATGCTAGCGTAAATATTGGTGATGAAATGATGTGGCCTTTAAGTATGCCTTGTTTTGTTGCAAATGAGGAAGATATTATCCTTGCGCAATATGGTACTTCTAATGAAGGGCTCTTTAAGACGATTTATCGTCAAGGGTTAAAAAATCGTTATGGTGCAATGATGCAGACTATTTCGGGTGTTCATTATAATTTTTCGTTACCAACTGCATTTTGGCAGGCAAGAGAAGGTATAAAAAACACCGAAGAAGGTAAAGCAGTTATTTCTGAAGGTTATTTTACCTTAATACGTAATTATTATCGTTTTGGTTGGGTTATTCCTTATTTATTTGGTGCATCACCATCGATGTGTTCTTCATTTATCCAAGATCCACAAAAAGCCCAAACCTTTATTGAACAAACAAATGGTAATTGTTATTTACCTTATGCAACCTCTTTAAGATTAAGTGATATTGGATATACCAATAATGCCCAAAAACAGCTTGGTATTACTTTTAACCATTTAGATACATATGTTGCAGGACTAAAACGTGCAACGCAAACAAAATCAATAGAATTTGCCAAATTGGGCATTAAAATTGATGATCATTATCGTCAATTAAATGATAATGTATTGCAAATTGAAAATGAATTTTACGGGCCAATTAGACCTAAAAGAGTCGCAATGATAGGGGAGTCGCCGTCGGATGCACTTTTACGTGGTGGTATTGAATATATTGAAGTACGCGCATTAGATGTTAATCCATTTTCACCGGTGGGGATTACTGAAGAACAGATACGATTTATCGATCTGTTTTTAATTTGGTGTGCGCTAGCACCAGCACCTGAAATGAGCAGTCAAGAACTTGAGTGTGCCAAATTAAATTGGAATAGGGTAATAATGGAAGGACGAAAACCAGGGCTTGAGATCGGTATTGGTTGCAATAGCTATCGAGAACCTTTGGCCAAAGTTGGACACCAATTATTCGAAGATTTATTACGTGTTGCTGATGTTTTAGATCATCAAGATAATAAGCAGAGTTATCGTAATGTTTGTGAGCGTTTAGATTTAATGTTTGAGCAACCTGAATTAACTTTATCAGCTAGAACACTACAAGCAATAAGTGACTTAGGGACAGCAAAATTTGGTTTAGCTTTAGCAAGTCAATATAAAAAACAACTTATGGCTGAACCTTTAGCATTATTAACTGAAAGTGATTTTGTACAACAACGCAATTTATCTATTGAAAAACAAGTAAATAAAGAAAAAGGTGATACTTTGTCTTTTGATGAATATTTGAAGAAAAAATTGAACCAAAAAAATGTTTAAAAACCGATATTATACTTTACGATATCAGGCAAGCAATGAAGTGGGCTTGATCTTGCCTAATCAACAAATAATAGTTAATAAACCGTTAATTGATCAAACACCATTTTCGATTTTAGTTTGGAATATTTTTAAACAAAAAAGAGCTAATTGTATTAATATACTCAAACAATATGCTGATAAAACTAAACTAATTTTATTACAAGAAGCCCAAGCAACATCACCGTTGCTTAATTTTATTTCACAACATAATAAAATTGCAGATCATGTCCCAGCATATTGTTTTAACGATATTTATGTTGGAGTAATGACAATTTCTAATTCATTACCAACCTCACTTTTTTCTTTTAGAGAAAGGGAGCCATTAATCCGTGTATCTAAATCTGCTTTGATTACTATTTATCCTATTAGTAATTCCAAACAGCAATTATTAGTTGCTAATATGCATGCTGTTAATTTCAGTATTGGAGTAAAAGCCTACCGACAGCAAATGCATATGCTATTAAATCGAATAAAAGAGCATAATGGCCCTATTATTTTGGCGGGTGATTTTAATGCTTGGAGCAAGCAGCGATTGCATTTGTTGTATCAATTTGTACGTTCATTTGAACTTAAGTCAGTTAATTTTTCAGTTGATATGCGAAAGACATTTATGGGTAGGCCGCTTGATTTTGTTTTTTATCGCGGATTACAACTTAACACAGCTGAAATTATTAGCACAACCGCATCAGATCATAATCCATTATTAGCAAATTTTAGATTGGATTCGCATTGGCAAGATTAATTGTTAAGACATCACCTTCTTGGACTCTAGAATTTTTTAAATTATTCCATTCCAATATATCGGTAATTTTCACGCGGTAATTTTTAGCTATCGAATAAAGGCTATCTCCAGCTTTGACAAGATAAGCAATTTTTCTTACATTTCTTGCGCGATCATCTTTATTAGTAATTCTGTTGTATTGAATTGAATCTGAGCTATTAAATTCAAATGGCATATTACCATGTGGAATATCTTGTAAAAGTTCGGTAATTTCATTTGCAACAAGATTTTCTGCTTGTAACTTTTTAAATAAAGTTTCAGCATGAGCATAAGGAATAAGTAAATGGAAAGGCCCACTTACAGTTTGTTTCACATATCCTGCATTATATGACGTTAGCTCATTGAGTGATATTCCTGTGTAATTTGCAATTTTAGCTAATGAAATATTTTTTGACATATCAATTCTAACAAGTGAATTTTCATAATTACAATCAGGTAACTTTATACCATAGCGTTTATTATTTTTAACAATATCAATTATTGCTAAAATCTTAGGGACATAATGCATGGTTTCCGTTGGTAAATCTAGCGACCAATAATTAACAGGTAACCCTTTTGCTTGATTTTTTTCAATAGCTCTTCTTATACGACCTTCCCCCGCATTATAAGCGGCAAGTGTTAATAGCCAATCGCCATTAAAACGATTATTTAAATTCTGTAACAATGAAATTGCAGAGTTAGTGGAAGCTATTAGATCGCGACGTGCATCAAATGAACTATTGTGTAGTAATCCATACTCTCTCGCTGTAACTGGCACAAATTGCCATAATCCTGCAGCTTGTGCTGGTGATGTTGCAAGTGGATCATAAGCACTTTCGATAAGAGGGATTAAGGCCAGTTCAACTGGTAAATTGTTTTTATAAAGTTGATTGATAATGTAATAAACGTAAGGCTCAGAACGTAAGGCAGTCGCTTCGAATCCTTGAGGATTACGTAATAAACGCTCCCTTTCAGCTATAACTCGGCTATTTTCAGGCACATTAACGTCAATTTGATTAAGCATAAACTGCCAAGGGTTTTGAGTTATAGATACATAATTACTGGAACTATTTCTATTATTTTTCGCTGTATTTTTTGAATACTTTATTCTAACAACAGCATTATGTCGTGGTCCATGATTTTGACATGCGACTAAAAATGAACATAATATTGTAAATATTAATAATTTCTTCATTATATTGTTAATTTATTCGTTGTTTTAAGCTGCCTATTATAACTAAAAAATATCCTTTTGGCTTCTAAAAAAAGCAAACAACTCTAACTCACTGTTAAAATTAAATTTATTTTGCAATTTTTTTTCGTCACATCTTAAAAAGATATTGATTTGTTTTTCATTTAATAAAGTAGATGGTAAGGACATCGATTTTTTAGCAATAAATTTTAAATATTTATTAATATATTCATCTTCTGGAATCATATTTTGCGCAAACTCTAAATTGGATAAAGTGTATTCGTGCCCAGCACAAATAAGTGTTTCATTGGGTAAATTTTTTAATTTATTTAATGAATCTAGCATTTGTTGATAAGTACCTTCAAAAACTCTTCCACAACCAGCTGAAAATAAAGTATCACCAGAAAACAAATAAGGGCAACAATAATAAGCTAAATGCCCAAGAGTATGTCCTGGTACTGTTATAACATCAAAGTTAAAATTACCAACACATATATTAGTTTGATTAATAAGATGATTGATTGGTAAATCGATTTCACGAGAACCATAAACCTCTATATCCGGATATCGAGTTTTTAATTCTTTCACACCGCCAGTGTGATCAATATGGTGATGGGTTAGTAAAATTCCAATAGGTGATAATTTATGTTTGTTAAGATAATTAATCACAGGCTCGGTTTCACCAGGATCAATAATCACGGCTTGATTATCTGTATTAGTTATAATCCAAATATAGTTATCTTTTAAAGATGCAATGCTATTAATTTGATACATATTAGTTTTTTACCATCAGTTATGAGTTAATTCTTTAAATTAAAAGCAATTAACCTTATTTAGGTTGAATAAAAAATGTTTTATTTCATAAATTAATTATGTATAGATATTTTCAAATATTGTGTCTTGCAAAGTAGGGGATTGAGCTTGGGTTTTAGCTATAATATCACAACGTTCGTTTTCAATATGTCCAGCATGACCTTTGACCCAAATCCACTCAATTTGATGTTTTTTAACAGCATCGTCAAGCCTTATCCATAAATCAATATTTTTTACTGGTTGTTTATTAGCTGTTTTCCAACCATTTTTTTTCCAACCGTGTATCCAATTGATAATTCCATTTCGTAAATACTGACTATCGGAATATAACTCAATTTGACAAGGCAGCTTTAATTGTTCTAAAGCAACAATTGCAGCTAATAATTCCATTCTATTATTCGTTGTTTTAAAAAAGCCTTCCGATAATATTTTTTCAGTTTGTTTATATTTTAAAATAGCGGCATAACCACCAGGACCGGGGTTACCAAGGCAAGAACCATCTGTATAGATTTCGATTTTTTTTAACATTTTCTGATTTCTTTTATAACTATTGGGGACCTATTTAAATTTGTTGTTTATTTCAATTCAAAATATAATTTAGCAGATCTTTAATTTATTTCCGTTGTTCTATAATTTGAGCAAATTATCAGTTATCTTCATTTATGAAGGTATCAACATTAAAGGGTTTAGATGCTAAACTATACCACTAAAAATGTGTTTCCCCAAAAATTGATATAAAAGAGAAGAAAGTGATACATAATTCCACTCGACAAATCGTATTAGATACAGAAACAACTGGTATGAACCAAGAAGGTAATAATCACTATGAAGGACATAAGATTATTGAAATTGGTGCCGTTGAAATTATTAACCGTCGCTTAACAGGTAATCATTTTCATGTTTACATTAACCCAGAACGTTTAATTGATGAAGATGCATTTAAAGTACATGGAATAAGTGACGAGTTTGTTAAAGATAAACCAAGTTTCAAAAATATAGCACATGATTTTATTAAGTTTATTGATGGCGCTGAATTAATTATCCACAATGCTTCGTTTGATGTGGGCTTTATGGACTATGAATTTCGTCTTTGCGGACTGGATTTTAAAACCGCAGAGCATTGTATTGTGACTGATACCTTGGCTATGGCAAGACGCCTATATCCAGGGAAACGTAATAATCTAGATGTATTATGTGAACGCTATCAGATCGATAATTCTCACCGAACGCTGCATGGTGCATTATTAGATGCCGAGATTTTAGCTGAAGTTTATTTAGCAATGACAGGGGGACAAACGACTTTATCTTTCAGTTCAGAGGATGATAATGCATTTTCATCTGAATTTAATGCAATAAAAAGAGTAAAACGTAACGGTTTGCCTTTAAAGGTAATCAAAGCAACAAAAGATGAGCTTTTTGAACATGAAACTGTTTTAAAAAAAATTGATAAAAAAAGTGGTGGGGCATTATGGAATTTGAACAGGTGATTGCTTTGTAGTCAATTAAACGTTAATTTTAAAAATTTTATTGACGATAATAAAAATAATCTTTAATATCACGCCTACTTTAATGTTCTACATTAAAACTATCAAATAAAGCGGAGCGGTAGTTCAGTTGGTTAGAATACCTGCCTGTCACGCAGGGGGTCGCGGGTTCGAGCCCCGTCCGTTCCGCCAATTCTTTATGAGTATCAATTGATTAAAGAAATCGGTAAAAGTACTTCTCATTGCGGTACTCTTTGTGTCAAATTTGCGACGCTTTTCGATAAAGCATTGTCCGAAACTCCTAACAAATGCCTTGAAGACAAATGAGCATATCTTCTAACAGGTATCAGCTTTATTCCACTCTTCTAAAACCTGTAGTGCGTGTGGATGAATGCCATTCATTGAATGTCTATTTGCCCAAGCATGCAATCTAAGATGGAGTAGATAGTAATAATAATGTGATTGAATTGTCGGATAATCATTGGTTTTTTACATCTGAAATGCTGACAGGGAAACGATTACCAATTCATGATAATGATGAATTCATTTTAGTTGATAACGAATTAATAAATACTAAAACTAGACTAATCTAAAACGCTATCAATTTTCTATATTCTACAGTAGAGTATAGCATCACAAAATCGGCAATGTCATCGTTGTTGACGTTGTGGTATATTTGTGTCAATACCACGCTTTATATAAATTTAATTTACTTTATATTGTGTCACAATCAAATATTGCAATAGATGCAAATCTTTGTTTTTAATTTTTTTTAATTAAATTACCTTTTAGCGTTCTGCCTGTTACGCTGGGGGGCGGGTTCAAGCCCCCATCCGTTTAATCAATTCTTCTTCAATTTTATTGTTAGTAAAAGTAAATAAAGCAATATCATATAACTTTATTACTGGAAATGGGATTATAGGATAAGTTACCCCGTAACGTTTTATGTTTTTTCAACTAACCATTTCCATTCAAAAGGTCTTTCTTGATTTCTATCGCAAGGAGTGGATTCCACATTGCACCGGTTGCACTCATGACGGCATCAGCGCCACTGTTAATAAACTGCTGGTAATGTTCATTCGAGCTGACACCACCCACACCAACAATAGCAAATTTTAGCTCCATTTGTTTACGATATTTAGCAAGTCGACTTACCATATCTAAGCCAGCCCAACGAATTGCATCACCACAAATTCCACCTTCTTTTCTATTTTCACCTAAGGCCGGATTGCCTTTAGCATCAACGGGTTTAGCCGATAATGTATTGATTGCGCTTAAACCATCAATAATCGATCCAACACGGGTTAGTAAAGAAATAATTTTTTCATCATCAGGGAAATAAGCCAGTTTTAAAATAAGAGGACGATCCGGTACAGCAGTTTTAATGGCATTGACAATTCGCTCAACTTTATCTATATCAAAGCAAAGTAGTTTGCTTGCCCCTTCGTTTGGGCAACTTAAATTTGCCTCAAGAATAGGTGCATTGGTTTCTCGAACTAATTTTGCAGCTAAAGCGTAATCTTTTTCTATATCGCCATTACCTTGTGTACCTTGAAAACTACCAATTACACATTGTCCATGACTTGCTGTTTTTACAGCGTCTGCCATATCGGGTTGCCAAATATCGGGTGAAAAAGAAGGCACACCAAATGAGTTGGTTATAGATAGTGGCTGTTCATAATTAGTATCAGCTAATACCGTATCTAAATTGCAAGATAATTCACCTTTAGGATGGACTGCTAAAACATTAGGTAAAGGATGGCATTTATGAAGTTTAGTTCGTACTGTTTTATATACACATAAATCAAATCCATAAGCAAATGCTGCTTTGATGTAATTTGCATTTAATAAAGGCCCCGCTGGCATACCGAATGGTAAATTGACATCAACATTTAAAAATTTTGAGGATTTTGTTGAGATTTGTTGCACTTTATCTAATTGTGTAAAACTTCCAAATGGTCCTTGAGCATAATTATCTTCATAGCTTATACTAGGATTATAAAAAGGTGTCAAAGATTTCATAATATCTCCTGATTATATGTGTTCTTAAAGTAAAATCGATTATTAATTTGCTATAAAAGTAAAAGGTTTTTAAAACAAAAAATCCTCCATAAAGGAGGATTGAAAAGTAGGATGAATAGAGAAGAGAAAGTTGGTTTTGAATCTAATCTGTCAATTGGTATTAAAAACATTACGTTATTCTCTATAGTATTAATTTCTAGTCATTTTATCCTAACAAAATTAAAGTTCAATATGAAAATATGAAAAATATGTAACTAAATGAAAAGGTTACAGTGTTTTTTTTGAGATTTTTAATTATAACTTCTTCACCTTAAGATTTATAGAGTATAAAAAATAGGCAAAATATTATTTTATTTATATCAATAATTTTATAATTAATTAATAAATCTAAAAAAAATTCGTCGAAAAAATGATACACATTACGATTAATGTAGCTAATGAAACTAGAGAACGATTATTTGTAATGTCATCATTACTGATAACTATGAAAGTTAAATATTAATGATTAGGTATATAAAAATGAAAAATGAACATATTTTTAGGCCGATCACCCTACCCAATGGAGTCGAACTAAAAAATTGCATAGTGATGGCGCCAATGACAACTTGCTCTGGTTTTCACGATGGTTCCGTTACACATGATCTGATTGAGTATTATCGCGTAAGAGCTGGCGAAATTGGAACAGTTATTGTCGAATGTGGATTTGTTGATAATAAAGGATTAGCTTTTCCTGGCGCTATTGGTTTAGATTGTGATGATAAGATTGAAGGATTAGCAAAAATTGCTAAAGCTATCAAAGAACAAGGTTCTAAAGCAATTATTCAAGTTTACCATGGTGGTCGAATGGTTGAACCAAAGTTAATTGGTGGTCAATCTCCTGTAGGACCTAGTGCTATTGCAGCTCCACGCCCTAATGCAGCTACCCCAATTGAGTTGACTGCTGATGAAGTGGACGAAATGGTTGACAAATTTGGTCAGGCAGTACGTCGAGCTATTCAGGCTGGTTTTGATGGCGTAGAGATTCATGGTGCTAATACTTATTTAATTCAACAATTCTATTCACCTAATTCAAATCAACGAGATGATAAATGGGGTGGTAACCGTGATAATCGCGCTCAATTCCCTCTCGCTGTATTAGATATTACCCATAATATGGTTAAGCAATATGCAACCCCTAGATTTATTGTTGGATATCGCTTTTCACCAGAAGAGATAGAAGTCCCAGGAATTCGTTTTGATGACACAATGTATTTACTTGAAAAATTGGCTAAAAAAGGGCTAGATTATGTTCATTTCTCAATGGGAACAACGCTTAGATCGTCGATTGTTGATACTCAGGATCCAACTCCTTTAATCAAAAAATATGTTGCAATGCGTTCAGCAACATTAGCTAAAATTCCTGTTGTGGGTGTTGGGAATGTTATTAATCTAAGTGATGTTGATGATGCAATCAACAATGGTTATGACTTAGTTGCGGTTGGTCGAGCCTGCATTGCTTATCCTGACTGGGTAAATCGCATAAAGAAAGGTGAAAAACTAGAACTCTTCATCGATAGTGATAAGCGTGAGGCTCTTAATATTCCTGTACCTCTATGGTATTTTTCTCTTGTTGAAAGCTTGATTCGTGATGTTAATCTTAATGTGAAAAAATTCAAACCCGGTAATTACCAAGAGAAAGTTAATGACGAATCTTATGAATTCCTTATTAATGTTGAATTAGGTAAAGACTTTATTAAAAATATAAAATTAGTGAATGAGAAAGAGTTTGATAATGACGTTTTAGGTAATTTTTCGGTTATTAAAAATAGAATTATTGGTTCAAATAGTCCGCATGTTGATACGATTTCGGGAGCAACTACTCAGTGCGAGGCTTTTAAAAAAGCAGTCACTAAAGCAATGGCAAAATCTAACAAAGCAGCAATTATTGCTGAAGGTGGCAATCCTGATGACCAGTCTTTCGATGTTGTGATTGTTGGTAGTGGGGGGGCAGGTCTTGCTGCTGCTATTCAAGCTCGTGATCTTGGTGCAAGTGTAGTTATAGTTGAGCAAATGTCTGTCATTGGTGGTAATACCAATAAAGCCTCGGCTGGAATGAATGCCGCAGAAACCAAGTTCCAAAAACTCAAAGGTATTGTAGATACTAAAGAACTCTTTTATAAAGAAACCATGACAGGTGGAAAAAATAAAAATAATCCAGCATTATTACGTTATTTTGTTGAAAACGCACCTGATGCCATTAATTGGTTAGATGAAAAAGGTATTGAATTAAGCAATATTACAACAACGGGTGGGATGAGCATCGATCGCACTCACCGTCCAGAAAGTGGTGCCGCGGTAGGGGGATTTTTAATTAGTGGCCTAGTAAAAAATATTAACAAGCGCGCAATTGAAGTGATGCTTGATACTAAGATTACTGAAATTGCAACCGAAAACCATAAAGTTGTTGGCGTTAAAGTTTTAGAAGAAGATGGTTCAACTCATGTTATAAAAACTAAAGCAGTTGTTATTGCAACGGGAGGATTCAGTGCCAATACTGCCATGGTTGAAAAATATCGTCCAGATCTCAAAGGCTTTGTCACTACCAATCACAAAGGCGCGACTGGTTCAGGTATTATGATATTAGAAAAACTTGGTGCAGGAACTGTTGATATGGGGGAAATTCAAATTCATCCAACGGTTGAACAAACAAGTTCATATTTAATTTCTGAGTCTATTCGAGGTGGTGGCGCAATACTTATATCACAAAAAGGTCAACGATTTGTTAATGAACTTGATACAAGGGATAAAGTATCAGCTGAAATTATCAAATTACCGGAACATTATGCTTATATCTTGTTTGATCAACAAGTTCGTGATGAAAACAAAGCTGTTGAAGAATATATTTCAAATAAACTTGTAACCCAAGCAAGCACCATTAAAGAATTAGCACAACAATTATCGATTGACGGTAACACATTAGCTAAAACTGTAGAACGTTACAATCAGTTTGTCATCACTAAACACGATGAAGATTTTGGTCGAACAACAGGAATACGTTACCCAATTGAAAAAGGTCCTTTTTATGCAATAAAAATTGCGCCTGGAGTTCACCACACCATGGGCGGTGTAACTATCAATACGCAAACACAAGTCTTAGATGCAAATAAAAATATCATTCAAGGTGTTTTCGCAGCAGGCGAAGTTGTGGGGGGCGTACATGGCGCTAACCGTATTGGTGGTAATGCGGTTGCAGATATCATTATTTTTGGTATTCAAGCGGGTACCAAAGCTGCTGATTATATTAAAAGTTAATTTTTCTATGATTATTTGTGCTTGTTTAACATGGTAAGTTCGAGCTACGAATATACTCAAACTTTAATGGGAACAACGGTTTCATTAACGCTCTTAGAGCCTAATGAAACCGCTGCACATACGGTTTTTCAAACCATAAAAATGCTTGAGGATAAATTGACCGTTAATAGGTCTTTATCTGAAGTTATGTCAATTAATTTAGCTGCAGGAAAACACGCCGTTACTGTGAGCCAACCAGTTTTTTCTTTAATTGAACAAGCTCAAAAAGTCAGCCTACATTTTAATAGTTGCTTTAATCTTGCCATTGGTCCTTTAGTTAAGATTTGGAAAATTGGCTTCAAAGGTTATAAAGTTCCATCTGCCAAGTTAATTAAACAACAACTATTATTAATTGATCCTAAAAATATCGAACTTAATGCAAACAAACATTCCGTTTTTTTAAAAAAGCAAGGAATGGAAATTGATTTAGGTGCAATTGCTAAGGGGTACATTGCCGATGTCATCAAAGTGGTTTTACATGAACAGCAAGTGTACCAAGGCATTATTAACTTAGGTGGAAATGTATTAACATTAGGAAGCTCCTTAACGGATAAAAACGGCTATTGGCATGTAGGACTTCGAAAACCGTTTTCAACTCATAATAAGCTGTCTGGAATTATCAAAGTTAAAAATAAATCGATTGTGACATCGGGAATTTATGAGCGTTTTTTTATGCAAAACGATCATCTTTATCATCACATATTTAATCCCCAAACAGGCTATCCATTAGACAATGAATTAGAAAGCGTGACAATAATTTCAGATTCCTCATTGGAAGGCGATATTTATTCAACTGTTTTTTATGGATGGGGGCTTGATAAAAGCAGTAAATATTTACAAAAACATCAAGACTTATCAGCGATATTTTTGTTAAAGAATAAAACAATAGCATTAATAAATCCTGATAACTTTATTTTTCAAAAGATTGATACTCAATACAAAATAAAAGCAGATTGATTATTTGATTTGCTATCAAAAAGGGTTTTAAAAAAATACTGATTTTATTAGTCTTTTTAAAAATTCAGTTTTGTAAGGTTAGTTAATATATAAACTTCCCCACAAAAGTTGTCAGGAAAGTAATTGATTTTATTGAAATTTTTAGAGTTGTTTAAAATAGAAATCATTTTAAATAAAAATAACAACAAAGTAAATGGTGGCATAATTGTTACTGAATCAACTCTTATAAATTAAATAATATTTAAATTTAAAAAGGAAAACACTATGAACGTAGTCAAGAAACCGCCAGTGAAATGGCTGCCACTTATAATTATTGTGGCATTTTCAGCGATACTCTGGTTGTTTGTATCACCACCTGAAGGTATTAGCCAAGAAGGTTGGCAAACCAGCATTATTTTTGTGGCAACAATTGCCAGTATTGTAGCTGAAATAATGCCTATTGGCGCAATCGGCCTATTAGCGATTACAATTTTTGCTGTATTGAGACCTTCTGGTGCAATAACCGCTGCTGAATCGATAAAAGTATCGCTAAGTGAACTAAATAGCAGCCTTATTTGGCTAATTGTTATTGCTTTTATGATTGCCCGTGGCTTTATCAAGACTGGTTTAAGTAAACGCATTGCCTATTATCTTGTTAAGATTTTAGGTAAAAGTACATTGGGGCTTGCTTATGGTTTATCTGTCACTGATATTTCTTTGGCGCCAGCTATTCCAAGTACAACAGCACGTGCTGGTGGGGTTATTTACCCAATAGCAGAAGCTTTAGCAATCAATTTTAATTCTAACCCCAAAGATGAGTCAAGAAACCGCATTGGTACATTTTTAATGTTAACGATTAGCCATGTTAATGATATTACCTCGGCAATGTTTTTAACAGCGTTTACTGGCAACTTATTAGCCGCTAAATTAGTTACAACATCGTTGGGTATTACATTAGGCTGGGGACAATGGTTTGTTGCAGCAATTGTGCCATGCTTAGTTTCATTTATTGTGATTCCTTTGGTTATTTACTTTTTAACTAATCCAGAATTAAAAAGAACACCAGAAGCCCCAAAATTAGCCACTGAAGAATTAAAAAAAATGGGGGCAATTAAAGCTAAAGAGATCATTATGGGTGTTACGGTTGTACTATTGTTAGCACTTTGGATTTTTGGCAAAAACTTTGGTATTGATTCAACAACCACTGCGTTTATTGGTTTAACTATTTTGATCTTAACTGGTGTATTAAACTGGGATGATATAAAAAGTGAAAAAGCCGCTTGGGATACATTAATTTGGTTTGCTGCATTACTCATGATGGCAGGTCAAGTTAATAAACTTGGGGTAACAAAATGGTTAGGTGACACAATAGGTAGTGCAGTGCAAGGTCATTTAGGAGAAAGTAGTTGGGTATTTATATTAGTTATTTTATGTGTTGCTTATGTTTATTTACATTATTTCTTTGCAAGTGGAAATGCTCATATAGCTGCATTATTCCCTGTTTTCTTATCGATTGCTATTACGCTTGGCGTACCAACATTAATTGCAATTTTTGCTTTGGTTATTTGTACTAACTATTTTGGATCAATTACACAGTTTGCCAATGCTCGTAATCCATTGTTATTTGCTGAAGGGTTTGTGCCAGTAAAAACCTGGTGGAAAGTAGGATTTATTTGTAGTGTTGTAAATTTGATTATCGTATTTACTGTCGGTATTTTATGGTGGAAAATTATTGGCCTCGGTTAATAATTAGCTGATAGTTCTTTTACTAATTAATGTATATACCGCCATATTGATTGGCGGTATTTCTATGTATAAATATAATTTTTATAGCCTAGCAAATTGCAATTGATAATTCCCAATCCTCAATCATTTTCCAATATTTTTGCTCTTGTTCTAAATCAAGTAATATCAATTTATTATTTTCAACAAATTCTTGGTTAACTTCTAAGGTCACTTTGGTTAGTTTACTTTTTGATAATTCCAATTGAAACGCCTGTAAATCGAGTTCAGCATTTCGTTGATTGTTTATCAAGATAGATAATCTAAGGATTTGCATTAACGATATTATATATTTATATTCAAACAAGCTAAAATAAGGTAATTCATCAATGTTGATCGACTTTCTATGATAACGAACAAGAGTAGATAAAAGTAATTGTTGTTCTTCATTAAATCCTGGCAAGTTACTATTTTGTAAAATATAACTTGAATGTTTATGAATTGAAGAAAAGTTAATTTTTAAACCTACTTCATGTAACTGAGCGGCCCAATATAATATAGATTCAAGGCTGGATGGAATCGTGATTGTTGCTTGTTGTTGCCATTGTGCAAATAAATATTTTGCAGTTTTAACAACTTGTTTTGCATGGCGTTGATCTATGTTGTAATGTTCTAAAAGCGATTGTGCGGTGTTTTGTCTAATATCGCGATAATTAGGTCCATCAATCAACTCGTAAAGCACGCCTTCTCGTAAAGCACATGAACTAAACTGTAAGGCCTCTATCCCCAGCGCATTAAAAACACCGCTAAATATAGCTAGCCCACTAACAAATACGTTTTTCCTTTCATTGGAAAGCGAAGGGTAATTAATATCGTGAAAAGATTTAAATTCCAAAACATAACTAATTAAATCATCAAGTCTTTTAGGTGTGATAATACCATCACTGACACCAAGATCTAATAAGATATGATAAATAGATTTAATGGTTCCAGACGTTCCAAACGCTGCTGTGATATTCAATTTTTTTATTCTATTGATCATGCTTTCTATTTGCTGTTCAGCAGCAAGTTTTGCTCGTTGAAATAACACCGCATCAATTTTTTGTTCATAAAAAAATTGTTTTGTATAAGTTACACATCCCATGGGACGACTAGCAACAATTAAAGGGGTTAAATCATTCCCTTTGCCTATCGCAATTTCAGTAGAACCGCCGCCGATATCTATCACAAGTTTTGTATCGGTTGGCGATGTTGATTCTGCTGTCATGGTGCCTAAATAAATAAGACGAGCTTCTTCTTGGCCTGAAATAATTTCAACAGGAAAAGGGAATACTTTAGCCGCTGCCATTAAAAATTTATGTCTATTTTTTGCCACCCTTAAAGTATGCGTTGCGACAACACGAACATGTTCGGAAGGAAATCCATTTAATCGTTCGGCAAATAGCGCAAGGCATTCTACGCCTTGCATAATGCTTGATTCACTAAGTTCTTTATTGGCATTAAGCCCAGTGGCAAGATGAATATTTTTTTTATTTTTATAAATAATTTGTATGGCACCATTAATGACACGGGCAATAACCATATGAAAACTATTTGAACCAAGATCCACTACCGCATATTCATTGAATTTATTCACTTAAAAATCCTTATTCAATTAATTCTAACTGCCTCAAATAATCATAAATAGCATATTGGGCTCTGATTTTTTTCTTATTACCTCTTTGCACATAATTGTTAACCGCATCTTTATCAATAATACGAGCTTTTACATTATCATTGCACTGTATGTCAAAGATACTATGGATAGTTGATTTTATTATTGGATCAAAAATTTTTACACCCACTTCAATACGGTTATCTATATTACGGGGCATCCAATCAGCAGAAGAGATATAAGTATCTTTTTTTCCATCATTTTCAAAAATATAAACTCGTGCATGCTCTAAAAACTGATCAACAATACTTGTGACAGTAATATTTTCACTTAAATTAGGAATTTGCGGTACTAATACGCAGGTTCCTCTTACTACCATCCTAATTTTTACGCCAGCACAAGACGCTCGATATAATTGATCTATCATATCTTTATCGGTTATTGCATTGAGTTTTAAATAGATACCTGCTTTTTTACCAGCTTTGGCATTATTTATTTCTTGTTCGATAAATTCATAGAATCGTAAACGTGTATTTTGTGGGGAAACAAGTAAATAATTGAATGACACAGGTTTAAATGGATTTTCGATAAAATTAAATACTTTTTTAACTTCATCTGTAATTGCGGGATCTGCCGTTAATAATGAAAAATCAGTATAAACTCTTGCGGTTCTTTCATTGAAATTACCTGAACCAATATGAGCATAACGAACAATTTCACCATGTTCTTTACGATCAATTAAAAACAATTTGGCGTGGATCTTTAGTTTTGGTTGTGAATAGATGACTTTAATTCCACTACTAATTAAGCGTTTAGCCCATTTTATATTGGCTTTTTCATCAAATCGGGCTTGTAATTCAACCACTACGGTAACTTTTTTACCATTATTGGCAGCATTAATGGCTGTGTGAATAAAACGTGAATCTTTCGCAACACGATAGATATTCATTCTAATATGTGTAACAGAAGGATCAAACGAGGCTTGTCGCATGATTTCTAGTACATGACCAAAAGAATAGTAGGGATAATAAAGCAACACATCTCGCTCTTTAATCGTATCAAATGCATTACGAAATTGTTTAAAACGATTATAACTTAAGCTTGGAATTTTTTTATTTAATAGGTTCTTTTGCCCAAAATCAGGAAATTTAACAAGATCTTTAAAATTAGGATAGCGTCCACTAGGCATTGCGTCTTGTTCGGTTAATCGTAATTTATTAATCAATAATTCAAATAATGCTTTTGGCATATCTTTTTGATAAGTAAAACGCACAGGCTGTGCAGTCAAACGTTGTTTTAAACCTTGAGACATAAGCTCAAGTAAACTGTCTAACTCAGTGTTTAACTCGTATTCTGCATCTCTGTTAATATTAATTGAGTAAGCATTTAATTCTTTCGCATCAAAAAACACTTTAAAAATATCGGGTAAACAGTAACGTAATATGTTGTCTAAAAAGATGATTGATTTATTTTTAGTTGAAACTTCTGAAGGTAATAATACAAAGCGTGGAATATTATCTGTCGGTAGCTCAAGTAGAGCATAACTAATGTTATCTTCACAACTAATTTCTACAGCCAAATAGGCATGATCATCTTTTAAAAATTGTATAAGTTCAGTATGACTATCAAGTAAAATAGGTGTGATGTATTGTCTAAGATTTTCTTTATAATAATTTTTTATCCAATTTTCTTGATAAGATGAAAGTTGCCTTTCGTTAATCAAAAAAATTTGGTTTCTGGCCATTTCTAATAGTAGTTCATTATAGAGTTGATCAAACTGTAATTCTAATTGAATAACTTTTTGATTTACTTGGCGCAATAAGTTTTTAGAGTTAGATGAAGTATGCGTTTGTTCTTGTTCAATAAGTACATATTTTTTTAAGTTAGCAAACTGTACTTTATAAAATTCATCAAGATTACTGGAGTATATACCTAAAAAACGTACTCGCTCAATGAGCGGATTGCTTTTATCTGCAGCTTCTTGTAAAACTCTCTGATTAAAAGATAACCAACTAAGTTCTTTAGGTAAATATACTTTTTCTTTAATCATTTTAGTCTTTTAAACTCTATGGATAATAATTTTATACAGAATAGCTTATGTAAATAAAAAAGCTAGCAGATCACTAGCTTTTTTATTTTATTATAGATTAAAAAATATATTTTTAAATACGGTGAACAGATGTTGTGTTAGTCGTTCCGCTTGGTACTAAAGCACCTGATACCATCACAATAATATCACCTTGTTGTAAACTGCATACTTTAACTGCCATCTCTTTACCTAAACGATAAAAATCATCAGTTGAGTTGATTGAATCAATTAAAATAGGTTCTACACCTTTTGTTACTGCTAATTGATTAACTGTTTTTTGGCTTGATGAAAGCGCTAAAATACGTGCTTTAGGAAAATAATGACGAACTTCACGAGCAGATTTACCACTACGAGTTGCAACAACAATTAATGGTGCATTCAGACGTTCAGCAATTTCTACCGCACCACAACAAACAGCTGCAGTTATGCGTAATTTTTCTTCTTTTGATGTTAATTCTAATGATGCAGGAATTGTACCATCAGTACGTTTACAGATAGTCGCCATGACACTCACTGTCTCAAGTGGATATTTGCCTTTAGCACTTTCACCTGACAGCATAACAGCATCGGTACCATCAATAATTGCATTTGCCACATCTCCAGCTTCAGCTCGAGTAGGGCGTGGGTTTTTTATCATTGAATCAAGCATTTGTGTTGCTGTAATAACGGGCTTAGAAGCTTTATTACATTTTTTTATCATCATTTTTTGAGCAAAAATAACTTCTTCAACGGCAATTTCAACACCTAAGTCACCACGTGCAACCATAATACCATCAGAAGCTTCAAGAATTTCATCGAAATTATCTAAACCTTCTTGGTTTTCGATTTTAGAGATGATTTTAATGTCTTCACCGCCATGAGTTTTTAAATGTGCACGGATATCTTCAACATCAGAACGTTTACGTATAAATGATGCGGCAATAAAGTCAACACCTTGTTCACAACCAAAGATAAGATCGTTTTTGTCTTTTTCTGCAAGTGCTGGCAGCTTAATTGAAACACCTGGTAAATTGATACCTTTATTTTCACCAAGATCACCATTATTTAAAACGGTACAGATAACTTCGTTACCTTTGATTTCTTTAACATCCATGGCAATTAAACCATCATCAACAAGTACTCTGTTACCTGGTTTAAGATCATGTGCAAAGCCATCATAAGTAACCGCTACTCGTTCAGTATTTCCGATAACATTTTTATCTGTTGTAAAAGTAAACGTTTGACCAGCAACAAGCGATACATCATTACCACCTTCTAATTTAATAGTACGAATTTCTGGTCCTTTGGTATCTAGCATGATAGCTGCTTTTAAACCAGTTTCTTGCATGACTTCACGTAAGTTTTTAATACGATTGCCATGCTCTTCATAATCACCATGAGAAAAGTTTAAACGCATAACGTTCATTCCTGCGTTTAATAGTTTTGCTAACATTTCTTTTGATTCAGATTTTGGTCCGATAGTACAAACAATTTTTGTCTTTTTCATAATAATATCTACTTAGTAATTTATTTAAAGTTAAAGTTAAAGTTTTAATTCAATTTAAAAATTCGATAAACCAACGTTATGCAAAAAAAAACCAATGACAAAGCATTGGCAATATTGATTAAAAGGATTTTTATAGCTTTAATTAAATAGCTACAAAATTCGTATAAAACTCTTGAAAAATATGATAATTTCATCAATAAGTTAGATCCTTTAAAAATTGTCCTTATTATATTCTTAACAGTATTTTAAATAAAGTTTTTTATCTCAAATTAATAGATATATTTATATCAAAAAGTCTTAAAAAATAACATGTATGTGCTACATTAAATCTTTAAGTTGATAAATTAATTCATTTTCGTGGTCTTTTAAGGTTAATTGATCATTGGTTAAATTGATCTTAGCGCCTTCAGTAATTAATTGATCAATAATATAATCTAATTGATTTAATTGATCATCATTACAAAGCATTTTGGTCATCGCAAGGCTTGCACCTTTAATGTTATCATTATTTAAGGTAACTTGACCAGAAAACTGATTACACATTTTTCCTGTGATAATCATGTTTTCTCCAAATATAAGCTCAGCTTGTTCATATAAAGGAATATCTTGACCATTTACTTTAATTAGTGCAAAACGGTGATGCATAAGGTCGGTATCTTGTATTTTATTTGATTTATCACATCCTGACATACATAAAGAAGCCATAAATAGTGAAATTAGCAATAACGTTTTTTTCATTTGAACTCCTAATAATAGGTTAAATTTGCTATAATTGAGTCTAATTATGACTTTAATTAAAATATCTGACGAGCCATGTTATCTCAACAACAATTAAAAAATCTTGATTCAATGACTTTCGTAAATAAACATAAAATAATAAAATTAGTCCAGAAAAGTCAAACTATAGCTGATATAGATTCCGCCATACATGAGGCTCATTTAGATTTCCAAGCCAGAGTAGCATCGTTACCAAAGAAAATTGATTTTCCCGATAATTTACCTGTCGCTGAAAAAAAACAAGAAATTTATGACACAATTAAGCATCATCAAGTAGTCATAATTGCTGGTGAAACGGGTTCAGGAAAAACGACACAAATTCCAAAAATCTGTTTAGAATTAGGCTTAGGCGTCAAAGGCTATATTGGTCACACCCAACCAAGGAGATTAGCTGCACGTTCAGTGGCTAATCGTATTGCAGATGAGTTGAAAACAGAAATAGGGCAATTAGTTGGTTTCAAAGTCAGATTCTCTGATCATGTTAGTGAAACAACACTGATTAAATTAATGACTGACGGTATATTGCTTGCTGAAATTCAAAAAGATAAACTTTTATTACAATACGATACCATTATTATTGACGAAGCTCATGAACGTAGCTTAAACATTGATTTTATTTTAGGCTACCTTAAGCAATTATTACCTAAACGTCCAGACTTGAAAGTCATAATAACATCGGCAACGATTGATGTGGAACGTTTTTCTAAACATTTTAACCAAGCACCGATTATTGAAGTGTCGGGTCGTACCTATCCAGTTGAAGTTAGATATCGTCCCACAATATTAAATGAAGATGATAATTACAATGATAAAAATAGTGATTTTCAACCGATCATAGAAGCAATTGATGAACTGTCTGCTGAAAGCCATGGTGATATACTTATTTTTCTAACTGGTGAAAGAGAAATTCGAGATCTTGCAGATACACTTAATAAATTGGAACTTCGTCATACTGATATCTTACCATTATATGCAAGGTTATCAGTATCAGAACAAAATCGGATTTTTCAGTCACACACTAAAAGGCGAATAGTTCTAGCAACAAATGTGGCAGAAACATCGTTAACGGTGCCTGGAATTAAATATGTTATCGACACGGGTTTAGCTAGGATTAGTCGCTATAGTTATCGCACTAAAGTTCAACGTTTACCGATTGAACCGATATCTCAAGCTTCAGCCAACCAACGAAAAGGGCGCTGTGGGCGAACCTCAGATGGTATCTGCATCCGGTTATATGATGAACAAGATTTTTTATCTCGCCCCGAATTTACCGATCCTGAAATTTTACGTACCAATTTAGCATCGGTGATATTACAGATGACCTCGTTAGGTTTAGGTGACATTGCAGCATTTCCTTTTGTTGAAGCGCCTGATGCAAAATATATTCGTGATGGCATTCGATTGTTAGAAGAACTCGGTGCAATATTTACTAAACATCATCGATATCATTTAACTGAAATAGGACGGATTTTAGCACAATTACCCATCGACCCAAGGTTGGCCAGAATGCTGGTCGAAGCAAGGCGATTAGGTTGTACTAAAGAAATAATGATAATTACTGCAGCTTTGTCGATACAAGATCCTAGAGAAAGACCTTTTGATAAACAGCAAATTTCTGATGAAAAACATCGGCGTTTTGTAGATAAGGAGTCCGATTTTATTTCTCTGATTAATTTATGGAATTATATTAAAGAACAACAAAATATGCTATCCGGCAATCAATTTAGACGATTGTGTCAGAAGGAGTTCTTAAACTACCTTCGGATTCGAGAATGGCAAGATGTTTATACACAAATTAGACAAACAATTAAACAATTAGCATTCCCTATAAATAGTAAAGCGGCAGATTATAATTCATTACATATTTCATTACTAAGTGGTTTATTATCCCATATCGGAATGAAGGAACTTGAAAAGCATGAGTATATTGGGGCGCGAAATATTAAATTTGCAATTTTTCCTAATTCGGCACTTTTCAAAAATCAACCTAAATGGTGTATCGTTAGTGAACTGATTGAAACTAGCCGGCTATGGGGAAGAACAGCGGCTAAAATTGAAGCTGAATGGATTGAGCCCATAGCAAAACATTTGGTGAAATATAGTTATAACGAACCGAGGTGGTCAAAAAAACAAGGTACAACAATTGCAAATGAAAAAGTGACATTATTTGGTTTACCTATTGTTGCTAGCCGAATAGTGAATTATAGTAAAATCGATCCTGGATTAAGTCGTTCCCTATTTATTCGTCATGCCTTGGTTGAAGGGGATTGGTTTACCAACCATCAGTTTTATAAAAAAAATAAAAAATTGATTAATGAAGTTGAAGATCTTGAACATAAATCTCGTCGGCAAGATATTTTAATTGATGATGATGAACTTTTTGAATTTTATGATAAACGAATTGATAAATCTGTCGTGTCATCTAAACACTTTGATGCTTGGTGGAAACAAAAGCAGAAATCAGCCCCTGACTTTCTTAATGTTGAGAAAGCGATGTTGATCAAACAATCAGCACAACTGATTAATTTAAATGACTTTCCTGATTTTTGGAATCAAGATAATTTGAAATTAGCACTGAGTTATCAATTTGATATAAGAGATAAACGTGACGGCGTCACAATAAGGATACCTCTTAATCTATTAAACCAAATCAAAAATAGGGGATTTGATTGGCAGGTACCAGGTTTTAGAAAAAATTTAATTATTGCACTAATCAAATCATTACCTAAATCACTGCGCCGAAATTTTGTTCCAGCACCAAACTATGCTGATGCATTTTTGAGTAGAGGTATTTCAACGGATCAACCTTTACTCGAAAGTTTAGAAACCGAATTTCACAAAATGACAGGTGTAAAAATTACCCCTGAAGATTGGCAATTGGATCAAATTCCTGATTATTTGAAAATGACTTTTAGCATTGTTGATAATAACAATAAAGAAATTGCTACAAGTAAAGACCTCGTTTTACTAAAAGAACAACTCAAAAACGAACTTCAACAAGCATTATCATCTTTAACAATTAAGAAAACGGTTCAAATTGAGCAAAGTAATTTAACTGGGTGGAGTTTCGGCTCTCTACCTAGTATCTATGAAGAAAAGCATAAAAATTATACGATTAAAGCTTATCCGGCAATCATTGATAATCAACAATCTGTAAGCATTAAGCTAGTAGATAATCCAGATGAGCAACAAAGACTGACAAAATTAGGGTTAAGACGTTTACTTATACTCAATATACCATCGCCAATCAAGTATTTACATGAAAAGTTACCAAATAAATCTAAATTAAGTTTATATTTCAATGCTTTTGGTACAGTACTGAGTTTAATTGATGACTGCATTGCTTGTGGTGTTGATTATTTAATTGAACAAAATGGTCAAGTCATTCAAAGCCAAAATAACTACGAGAAATTATTGGATTATACCAAAGCGAATATCAATGAAATTGTGGTTGATATTGCAAAACAAGTTGAGTCCATTTTGACTTTATATTACAACATCAGTAAAAAATTAAAAGGTCGTATTGACTTAGCATTAGCTTTTGCTTTATCTGATATAAAAAAACAACTTGATCACCTTGTTTATAAAGGTTTTGTTACGCAATCAGGTTATAAGCGGCTGCCAGATATCAACCGTTATTTAACTGCAATTGAAAAAAGAATTGAAAAACTCATGTTAAATTACACTAAAGATAGGCTGTCGATGAATATAGTTGAAGAGATTGAAAATGAATATGAAAAATGGCTTAATAGCTTACCAGAAAACTCAAAATTACAAGAAAAAGTAATAAATATACGTTGGATGATTGAAGAATTAAGAGTAAATCTATTTGCGCAACAGCTAGGCACATCATATCCCATTTCAGCAAAACGCATTAAGCAACAAATTGATACAGTTAAATCTGAATTATAATGATGGAATGAATAAAGAATTCGTTTGAATAAAATAATAGGGCGCTTATGCGCCCAATTATCTATATACGTTTCATCGATAAAGGTCAACAAAAACAGTTATATTTGGACCATTTGAATCATGAGCCACTCGGGCTATGTGATAATACTTAGCTCCAGCATCAATGGCTCGTTTACCAGCTTGATAAGAAATTTCCTGATCAGTCACATAGTAGCCTCTAAATTTAATTGTATCAAATGCGACCATTTTGGCTGCAGTTGCATCATTTAATTCTTGAATTTTTCTTCCATCGGGCAGAGTGACAGTGTAACGAGTTATGCGCTGCAGCTCATTTGCAACCGCAGTAACGCCCAATTTAGGTGTACTTGTTGCTGTAGGCGTTGTTGCATTATTGGTAGATTGATCAATGACTTTTACTTTATTATTAAATTTGTTAGCATAAAATTTTTCATTAAAAGCTGAAGAAGAATAATAACCAGGTTTTTCAACTTGCATTGCCACATCACCACCTTGCGCAAGGGCTTGTTGCCCAGCTTCAGAATCATAAGGTATTGCATCTTCTGGTTGCAGATTACGTACTGGCGCATCTTTTTTAAACAAATAGGCTGTAACTTGTATATTACTACCTAATTGAGAATGTGAATCGATATAATAAGCATAAGCACCTTTTGCCGAAGCTTCTTTAGCAATTGCTTGGTTTATATCATATTCACTAGAAAAATACCCTCGAATACGAATAATATTGAATGGTTCTAAACGTATAGCTTTAGATTTGGAATATTCATACACACCTTCAAATTTGCGCAATTTTTCAGTTTGTTCTTCTGCTTTAGGCGCATCAGCTTTATATAATTTAGCGTAAACAATCCGTAAAGTATCATTAGATGGGCTGATATTGGTTGTGGTTATATAAAAAGAAGCTGCACCTTCTTTATCTGCAGCTCTTGACATGGCCATAACATAATCATTATCAGTGTAAAATGCTCCACGGATGGTTATGTTTTTAAATGGCTGCAAATCTTTAGCTTGTTGCTCTGTTAGTTGTTGGGCTGCAAACGTAGAAAGAGAGACAAAGGTCATAGTTGTCACAATGAATATTTTCTTTAAACTTGCCATATATTAAGACCTTAAATAAATTATTTTGATTATTTTAACATAGATATATCTAGTTACCTAAATCTATCAAAGCATTTAAATTTTTAATAAATATATATTTTCCTTTAGCTGATATAATATTCTGTTCTTGCAATTTTGATAAATTTCTACTAACTGTCTCAATTGTTAAGCCTAAATAATTAGCGATATCAGCCCGACTCATCATAAGTTTAATATTTAATGAAGAATGACCTCTTTTTTCATAACGTTGATAAAGCGAATATATGAAGGTTGCTAATCGTTCATCTGCTTTTTTTTGCGAGTAGCATAATACTAATTTTTGATAATTATAAATATCAGAACTTAGCAAATTAAAAACCATGTCTCTGATATTTTTTTGAGTATCGACTAAAGACATTAATTCATCATAATAAAGTTCACAAACAAGAGTATTACAAAGAGATTGAATATTATTGTTATATACTTTGGTTGAAAGTGAATCTAAACCAACAATATCGCCAGGTAAATAAAAACCATTAATTTGTTGTTGATTATCCGGTGTAGTAACAAAAGTTTTTAATGCCCCCGAATGAATAATATATAATTTGGTAAATGGTGTATTTGCTTTAACTAGAATTTCATCTTTGGTATAAGACATTTTTTGCTCTAATATGCTATCTAACTTATTGTTAAGTAACATTGGAATGCAAAGAGATCCCATACTACACAATTCACATGGAACAGAATAACTGTTGGAACGTAATCTCTTAAATATATTTTGCATATTGACGAAAAGTAATGATCATAGTTTATTATGATCATTAGGGTATCATATTTTATAATAAAACCACAATTGCTCGCTAATTATTATTTTTATTCTATTGTGTAAAGAGGGGTAAAATAAAAAAACCTATTTTAAAAATGCCAGTTCCTGGTAGTGAAGTTATTTTTATGACAAAAAATTAAAGTATCGAATGAAATTATAGCTATAAATGGAAGTAGTGAGGAATTCGCAATAATCAACTTAATTTAACATAATATACATTATGCGCACTAAAATAAATGTACATGAATTATTGAGATATAACTAATAAAATCAGCATGTAAATTCAAGTATAAACTGGCTGGAATATATTGAAATCTATTATAATCTCCAACACAGCCATACAATATGACCAAAATGACAAAATGATATAGGTGTGTATTGTCTAATATTTTGGCTAGGATCGAGATATTCGTAAAGCGATTTATACCATTAATGCAATGCGATAGAGTCTTTAAATACGGTATTCCATAGGTTTTGCCGACCAAAAGTCATTTATCTGTCAATACAACAAGTTTCTGAAAAATGGATATAAAATTTGCTGACAGAATCAACCTAAAAAATTCCAAGTTGAGCCTATATCCCACAGTTGTTGTTTTAGATAAATCAAGTATAAATTCAATGATGTTTATTGTTAATCATTAAGTTACAATTCACAAAACTAACCACTGGGAAAATTTTCACCCTCTTTTTTTTAATTATAAAAAACTATAAATATCAAAATGTTAAAGTCGGAATAATGTATATTATGTTAAATTAAGTTGATTATTACGAATTCCTCACTACTTCCATTTATAACTATAATTTCATTCGATACTTTAATTTTTTGTCATAAAAATAACTTCACTACCAGGAACTGGCATTTTTAAAATAGGTTTTTTTATTTTACCCCAAACCTGCATTTCACAAGCTTTACAATTAAACTTCAGTAGTAATTCTTCATTATTATTTTGAATCAATTTCATTGGTGTAACTTTGGTTTTAACTCCCTGAATCCCTTTTGCTTGTTTTGGACACAAATTAAATGCAAATCGTAAGCAATGTTTCGTTATCATTAATGGTGCATCATCTTTAACTTCATGAGCCTCATAGGCACTTTCGATTAATTCAACTCCATGTTGTGTATAAAACTCTCTTGCTTTATGATTATAAACGTTGGCTAAAAAACTTAAATGATTTTCAGGATAAATTGGAGCCGGTTTCTGTTCAGGTTTACGTCTTTGGGGATGATAATTTGCTAACCTTGCAGCAGTCAATTTATCAATGGCATCTCGTCTAAATTGGTTTAATTGGCTAATTGGAATAAAATAAATTTTTGATAGATTTACTTCAAATTCAGTTAGATAATATATAGATTGTCCTAGTTTAGCTAAATTATCTCTAATATTTATCAATGCTTTATCTGGTTGCTCTGCAAGATTGAATGTGCCCTTTAGTTCTAATTTAACACAAATTCCCTCTTCACTTTTTGCTTTTAGCTCAATACCATTTTCGATATTATATAATTCAAATGACACGCCAATTCTACGATTACTTGATTCTTTCAATAAATTTTGTTGCCACATGTGATCAAGATTTCGATTGATCATATAAGGTAATTTAGCTGAAAAAAGTGGTTTAGGGATTTCATTTGGGTAAATTCGGTATTGATTGACCGAAAGTTTTTCTATCTTATCGGCTCTAAATCCAAAAATCTCTCGTTTTATCAGTACATTTAAACCATCTCCGTTAGTTAATATTTTCTCGGATTTAATATCGATGGTTTTAGGCGTAATCTTGGTTATCTCTCCAATTTGTAAGCCAATAAATTTAGGTGAATTGAAAGCGCCTATATTTGGCTTTCTTCCGTGTACAAAATAATCCGTGCTTCCTCGATGAAATGTTTGGTTAGGATCTGGTGTAAAAAAGTGTTCTGTTCGACCGCTTGATGCTTGTTGTAGAGCAGGAGATTGGGTTAAAATATTATCTAATTTTTGACGATAAAAAGCAGTAATATTTTTGACATAACTTAAATCTTTGTAACGCCCTTCTATTTTGAAAGATCTCACACCTGCTTGAATTAAATCGCTCAAATTATCTGATTGATTATTATCTTTCATTGATAATAAATGTTTATCGTAAGCAACAATACGACCTTGATCATCTTTTAAGGTGAAAGGAAGCCGACAAGCTTGGGAACAATCTCCCCGATTGGCACTACGCCCTGTTTGTGCATGAGAGATATAACACTGTCCTGAAAATGCCACACAAAGCGCACCATGAATAAAAAACTCTATTTTTGCATCAATCTGATCATTAATTTTTGCTATCTCAGCTAAATTAAGTTCACGAGCCAATACTATTTGTGAAAAACCAACATCAGACAAGAATTTGGCTTTTTCAGGTGTTCTAATATCCATTTGAGTGCTAGCATGCAAATCTATGGGGGGAATATCTAAATTCAAAATACCCATATCTTGCACAATTAACGCATCAATACCTGCATCATAAAACTGCCATATAAGTTGTCTTGCCGGTTCAAGTTCGTTATCGTGAAGTATGGTATTTAAGGTTACAAACACTTTTGCATAATAACGATGGGCAAATTCGACTAGCTGAGCAATATCGCTAACCGAATTACCTGCATTATATCTAGCACCAAAGTTCGGTCCACCAATATATACGGCATCTGCGCCATGTAAAATAGCCTGCTGTGCAATCTCAATATTTTTGGCCGGGCTAAGTAATTCTAATTTATTATTGGTGTTTTGATGTTGTGGCATTATAAACTCTTTGAAACGATAACTAATTAATAGTGTATTCTTTATTTGACAAGCATTATTGTTAATTTAATAATGCTTGTCAAAAATTTTCAGGTAAGTAACGTTTGTGTATAAAATTTGTTATAGATTAACGAACTATTAACTTTGGTAAGTCCTATTTTGTAAAGCTTCTATACGTTTTTCTAAAGGTGGATGAGACATAAACAATTCTGAAAATTTCACTTTTTTTGCACCATTAATGCAGAATGCTAAAATTGAAGCATCCTCACTTGGCTCATAGCTAGTTTTAAGTTTTTCTAAAGCTGCAATCATTTTTGTATTTCCAACTAATTTAGCCGCACCAGCATCAGCGTGAAATTCTCGATAACGAGAAAACCACATTGTTATAAGGCTAGCTAAAATACCAAATACCATTTCAAAAACCATAACTATCAAGAAATACGCTAACTGTGATAAATCGCGATTGCGGTCATTTAATGCTTGTGCGACAACAGAGGCTAAAATTCGTGAAATAAAAATAACAAAAGTATTAAGCACACCTTGTAATAAAGTCATTGTGACCATATCGCCATTAGCAACATGGCTCATTTCATGACCAATCACTGCTTCAGCTTCATCTTGAGTCATCGTATTTAATAAACCAGTACTTACCGCAACAAGAGAGCTATTTTTGGTTGCGCCAGTTGCAAAAGCATTTACGTCTTGAGCATGATAAATAGCAACATCTGGCATTTTTATATTAAGTTCTGTTGATAACCGGCGAACAACATCAAGTAACCATTGCTCTTGATTATTATTAGGTTGCGTAATAATTTGTCCCCCTACTGACCTCAAAGCCATTCGCTTAGATAACAGAAGGGATATAAAAGATCCACCAAAACCAAATATTGCCGCAAAAATAAGTAATCCTAACGTACTATGTGAATCAATGCCTAAAATACTTAGAATAATTCCGAATACAAACATAACAGCTAAGTTAGTTAAAATAAACAATCCAATTCGCATCATAATGAATATTTCTCTTTTTATTATGGTTTTAAATTATTAAATAAATTAATGGAGCTATCTCCAAGGAAGGCTAATAATATATTATAAACGGTAAAAATATAACTCCAATTTTATGCTATTTTGCAATTATCATTTTTATGGAATATTTACATGATGAAAACCCCAGTGTAAATACCTCAAACTTAGTACAAGATTCAAGTAGAAAATTATACTGCTTGTCTTAGGGTTTTATATTCAAATTGAATTTCCCATGCCATATTTACGGCAAAATTCCTTGACAGGGATACCGGCTTCTGCTTCTTTTAAAATAGATACAATCTGATGTTCAGTCATTTTTTCATATTTAAATCCTCTCTGGGTTAATAAAGAGAATTTTCTACTCTTTTACTGTACTATTTTAAGGGGTAGTTATACTAACACTTTGGTTCGATAAGTTCGGTTAAATCATTCAATATAACCGTACCTATTGCACAGAAATATTGGATTTATATCTATTTAATAATCTGGAACAAGCAAGAAAGGTAACCGAAGAATGGCTAACAATTTCTAACACAGAAAAACCGCAGGAGGTATTAAATTATATGACGCTGATTGTGTATAAAATCCTAAATCAAGCAGTATAATTTTCTACGTTTGCTGTGTTCTCTTAGGAGACAATTACTATTTGTATTGGACAAGCATTATTGTTAATTTAATAATGCTTGCCAAAAATTTTTAGTTAACCATATATTTCCGTATAAAATCTATCATATATTAACTAACCGTTAACTTTGAAGCCCATTTCTTAAGTATTCTATACGTTTTTTAATACGGTAATCATTAAAGCAATATAATTTTATTATTCATAGAATAACTCCCATAGGTCCAATTTTTACAATACTAGGGTGATCTTCAGATATTTTTTTATTATTTATTAAATTATCTATTTCATCTAAGGCTAATTCTGGATTATCAAAACTAATCCCAGACAGCATATCTGGAGCAAACCTCCACCATTGCTGTTTTAGTAATCTTTCAATAATTTTATCATCGAATCTATAACGAATCACTTGTGCTGGTACACCGCCCACTATTGAGTATGGTTCAACATCTTTGACAACAACTGCTCCAGCTGCAATTATAGCACCATCCCCAATAGTAACGTTTGGTGTGATAGTAACATTTGTACCTATCCACACATCATTCCCTATTGTAATAGTTTTGGTAGGTTTTTCAAAAACAATTCTATTTTCCAATGGATATTCTATAGGGACTGGAAAAGCCCCCCACTGAAAAGGACTTGTCGATAACCAAGTAGTTGGATGATTACCATCGCCTATTTTTACATCAGGCGCTATTGAACAATAGCGCCCTATCGATTTTAGCCCCGGTGATAATCTACATCCCTTCCTTATGTATGTATATGCGCCAATAGAACCTTTAAATGATATTTCACCACCAATTTTTAGTGGTGCTTCACATAAAACCTCAGCGCTATTTTCAAATATGGTACCTCTATATACATATATTTTATGTTTTCCCAGAATGACTTTTTGATCGTGATTCATATTATCGGCTCCTATTCGAATCTATAAAACTACTTTTCAAATGACGATTTTAAAGGAAAGTAAGATTCTAAAAAATCAATCGTCAAATCGTTTACAGATAAAAGTTTATCTTCAGGAACTGCAACATCGTTAATACAGATAGTTTTATATTTTCTTGTTTTAAAAACACCATTAAACTGCTTATCAATCGTTTTTTTATATAAAGCTAAATAACGATGTGGTAGTGTAGACGGGACAGCTAACCCTTTTTGGAATCCATAATGGTACTGCATAAAGGCAATCGGTCTTAAATCATTTTTAGATCTAAACCTTTCCTTTTCACATTTAGAAAATTCCTCTTCAAATTTATTTTCTAGAAAATATAAAAGACTTCTTTTGGATGGATAAGGACAATGTAACATTATATCATTACCAGATTTTCCAAGATCTTTTTTTATCAATCCAATTGCGTTACGATCCGATAATAAATATTCCTCTCTAGAATCATCAATATCTTCTTCATAAACTCTAGTCTCTGCTGGGAAATACTTAATAATACCATTAGCAAAGAAAAAGTCACTTGGTGTACAAAAATCCGTTAACATAAAATC
>NZ_LZGR01000062.1:0-41201 GCF_001690255.1 Gilliamella sp. App2-1 | reverse complement strand
AATGGGCTTATTATCAATAAATGGATCGCCGGCACCATAAGCGCGTTTAATATTGTAAAATATCAAATTATTATTCAATACAATAACCGTGAAGACGTGCCATTAATCGTGACTCAAAACAATAAAATTTAAATTAAGGAGCAGAACAATGCCATCACAATATCAACCCCAAATTTTTGGTTGGATAAGCGATTTAGTAAAAGGCGGTAACTATTTAACGGGTGCGGATCAGCGTCTTCTATATGCCAATGATAACTACTGTGCTTTTATTCGTAAAACAAAATCTGATCAGATTCTTTATTTATGTATGAGTTTTTTTCTCTCAATTTCGGGGATCTTTTTAATTCCATCTTTGATATATTCTATTATAACGTGCAATAGTGATACACTTTTCTATCTTTTAACTTCTGGTTTATTTTGTTACATTATTCTCGAATATTTAATGATTCCTGAATTTTATCAAAATCTTTTTACACGTCGAGGTAGTCCCATTATTTTTAACCGTAAAACGGGTAAAGTGTATATCAATGAAAGCTATTTTTTTAATTTTAAAGTGTTACGTAATCCGCTAACCTTTTTGCACCCTAATAAAAAACGCATAAAAGAATATGACTGGGCCCATTTACAAGGGGTGGTGGTGCATAACTTTTCACGCTCTTCACTCAACACCACCATATTAATGGTGTGCAAACCCCATACCCATAAAACAATCGACCATATATTGCTAGACCCATTACGTGCTGGCATAGGCAGTTATCTGGTTTGGGGTTGGGTCAATAACTTTATGTGCGCGAACAAATTAGCTGGCTTAAACGATGGCAAATACAAATGGGAACAAGAAACCCAATTTAAAGACAACATTATTAAAGGACAAGGCTGGCCAGAATGGATGGTCGAAGCGTTTAATGCCACATCGCAAGCAGAGCTCGCCGAAATTAAACAACGGCATCATGTCAAACAATAAGTTTTAATAGCTCAGGGCGGGGACGGACAAAAAGCCTATTTTGATAAGTATGATCGCAACCGTAATGTCATGACAGGGCTGCCTGAGCCTGATTATAACACTATTGACGAGCCAGACGAATTTACATTAACCACATCGGCTAATCATCTTACTGATAAAACAATAACCAATAGCGACAAGCCAGTTCAAAATGGGCTTATTATCAATAAATGGATCGCCGGCACCATAAGCGCGTTTAATATTGTAAAATATCAAATTATTATTCAATACAATAACCGTGAAGACGTGCCATTAATCGTGACTCAAAACAATAAAATTTAAATTAAGGAGCAGAACAATGCCATCACAATATCAACCCCAAATTTTTGGTTGGATAAGCGATTTAGTAAAAGGCGGTAACTATTTAACGGGTGCGGATCAGCGTCTTCTATATGCCAATGATAACTACTGTGCTTTTATTCGTAAAACAAAATCTGATCAGATTTTTTATGTATGTCTTTCAGGCGTAATTTCAATTGGATTAATATTTATTATTCCTATATTAATATATTTGCTTACATGGATAAAATTGGCTTCTATGCTTATTCTTCCATTGGTGATCATAATTTTATTTATTATTACATTATATTTAATGTTACCAGAATTTTACCAGAATCTTTTTACACGCCGAGGTTGCCCCATTATTTTTAACCGCAAAACGGGTAAAGTGTATATCAATGAAAGTTATTTTTTTAATTTTAAAGTGTTACGTAATCCGCTAACCTTTTTGCACCCTAATAAAAAACGCATAAAAGAATATGACTGGGCCCATTTACAAGGGGTGGTGGTGCATAATTTTTCACGATATTCACTCAACACCACCATATTAATGGCGTGCAAACCCCATACCCATAAAACAATTGACCATATATTATTAGACCCATTACGTGCTGGCATAGGTAGTTATCTGGTTTGGGGGTGGGTCAATAACTTTATGTGCGCTAACAAATTAGCGGGTCTAAACGATGGCAAATACAAATGGGAACAAGAAACCCAATTTAAAGAAAAAATTATTAAAGGACAAGGCTGGCCCGAATGGATGGTTGAAGCGTTTAATGCCACATCATTAGAAGAGTTAGCTGAAATTAAACAACGGCACAATATAAGCTAATAATATAAATATAATCAAAATAATGGACACCGTTAAAGAAGGCGAAAGTCAAGATAAAAAAATGCGCCAACTGGCGATCGACTTAGGCTCGTTAGCATTATTAAGTGTTGATAGCGTTGCCCTATACCGTGACATCAAATTAAAAATGCAATTAGTCAAAGCCATGCGATCGCGTGTTGCAACGACATTAGTACCTGAAATCGAAGCGAAACTGACATTAAATACCTTGATTTCTAAAACCGTAGCCAAAGCTTTTGCTACCATAACTATTTTTGAAGCCTTAGGTGAATTAAAAAGTGCCTTGGGGATGTGGAATATGGAAGATAAAAAATATTTCATGGCTAGAGTTGGTGGAGCTGTATTATTAGGAGCTAGCGCTATATTTTTATTAGCCAGTTCAGGTTTTGTAATAGGCTTTGGCGTTATATTCTCATTAGTGGGGTTATACCTAATTGCTTTGAGTAAAGAATACGATAATTTTACCCCTATCGATCACTGGTTAAACCGCTGTTATTTTGGGGTGCAAGAAGAGTTTGCCTATTTAGGGTACGATGCTTATCACGAAGAGCAAAAGACATTTGTCGGTTTTGGTCATTCGGTGAATGACTATTTGGTTGCGGTATCAGGCATTGAAACTTTTATCATCTTTAAAAAACCAAGTTCATTTAGTGGGATGAGGCTACATCACCGCCACCTCTATTTTTATTTAACATACCCAAACTGCGCTACTATTGCCCAAAAGCCGTTACAGGCTTCAGTTAAATTATTTGGTAAAAATGGGCAAAGTTATGAGGATATGATTGAATCTCGCTTTAATATCCGTTCAACAGGGGTAAATCACGACTCAGGAGAGGCGCATTCCCCAATCCACCTAAACGAAGATAAAGCCAAAGAGACCCTAAAAATCACCGAATATGTCACCACCGATAAAAACTACTTTATCGACCATTATGAAGCAAAAACCTTTAAAACCCTCACTCAGGGCAAAGCGGTATGGCAATCTAATTTTACCGATATTGAAAAAATCGAAGTAAAAGAGCCCGCTCCTAACCAGCCAGAAAGTCACCTAACGGCCATAACTTGGGTCGCGGGCACCTTTGCTTATGATCTAATAAATAACTATCAAATCAATATCAGCCCTAATGCACAAGATGATGGCGAAATTCCACTCATCATTAACCGAATCAGTAACCAATTTCATGAAGAATAAATAAAAGGAGAATAAAATGCCATCAAAATACCGCCCACAAATCTTTGGTTGGTTTGGCGATCTAGATAAAGGTCCACGTTTAGTGCCCCTGCATGACGATCGCTTAAGTTATGCCAATAATACCTATTGTGCCTTTATTCGTCAAATTCCCTCAGATCTGATTTTTTATACCTGTCTCTATTTTGTTATTATTATTTTGGGAAGCATATTAACTGTTGGTTTTTTTATAATGATTTTTTGGTTCAATGATTCTGAAATTGGTGACAAACTAACAATAATAGGTGCAATTGGTTTTATTACCTGTTGCCTCACTATGTATTATGCTATCCCTGAATTCTATCAGAATCTATTTTCCCGTCGTGGTAGTCCTATTATATTTAACCGTAAAACAGGTAAAGTCTATGTTAACGAAAGTGACTTTTTTAACTTTAAGTTTTTACGGCATCCTGCAGTATTTTTACAACCGAAAAAACGCCGAATAAAAGAATATGATTGGGACGATTTGCACGGTGTTATTATTCATAATATGTCACGTAATGCTTTAACCTCGACCGTGCTAATGGTATGCCAACCCGGTACGCATCAAGTGATTGATCATATCATGCTAGATCCTATTCGAGCGGGCGCTGGTAGTACATTTGTTTGGGGGTGGATCAATAGTTTTATGGTGTATTATAAATCTGCCAATATCGATGATGGCGAATATAAATCAGATCAAGAAGCGGAATTTAAAGCCCATAGGATTGACGGTCAAGACTGGCCCGAATGGATGGTAGAAGCATTTAATGCCACATCATTAGAAGCGCTCGTGGAAATCAAACAACGGCACAATATAACGCAATAGCCCAAAAGTCATTGCAGTTTGGCAAAAATGGGCAAAGCGGTATGGCAAACCAATTTTAACGATATTGAAAAAGTCGAAGTGAAAAAATCCACATCTAATCAGCCAGATAGTGACCTAACGGTGATAACTTGGGTAGCGGGCACCTTTGCTTATGATCTAATAAATAGCTATCAAATCAATATCTGCCCTAATGCACAAGATGATGGCGAAATTCCACTCATCATTAACCGAAGCAGTAACCCATTTCACGATGAATAAATAAAAAGGAGAGTCATCATGCCATCAAAATACCGTCCACAAATTTTTGGTTGGTTTGGCGATCTGGATAAAGGTCCACGTTTAGTGCCCCTGCATGACGATCGTTTAAGCTATGCCAATAATAACTATTGTGCCTTTATTCGTCAAATTCCCTCAGATCTGATTTTTTATACCTGTCTCTATTTTGTTGCTATTATTTTGGGAAGTATATTAATAGTCGGATCTTGTACATTTATTATGGATTATGATCACCCTGATAGCGGTAGCATGCTTTGTTTTATAGGAGTTGGTGGCGTTATTACCTGTTGTGCCGCTTTATATCTATCCATTCCTGAATTTTATCAAAATGCTTTCTCCCGTTGTGGCAGTCCCATTATATTTAACCGTAAAACGGGTAAAGTCTATGTTAACGAAAGTGACTTTTTTAACTTTAAGTTTTTACGGCACCCTGCGGTATTTTTACAACCGAAAAAACGCCGAATAAAAGAGTATGATTGGGATGATTTGCATGGTGTTGTTATTCATAACATGTCGCGTAATGCCCTAACCTCGACCGTGCTAATGGTGTGCCAACCTGGCACCCATCAAGTGATTGATCATATTATGTTAGATCCTATTCGAGCTGGCGCAGGGAGTACATTTGTTTGGGGTTGGATCAATAGTTTTATGTTTTTTTGTGATGTTGCCAATATCGATGACGGCGAATATAAATCAGATCAAGAAGCGGCATTTAAAGCCCATAGGATTGCCGGTCAAGGCTGGCCCGAATGGATGGTTGAAGCGTTTAATGCCACATCATTAGCAGAGTTAGCTGAAATTAAACAACGGCACCATATAACGGAATAGCCCAAAAGCCGTTACAGTTTGGCAAGAATGGGTAAAGTATTATGGCAAGCCCATTTTAACGATATTGAAAAAATCGAAGTAAAAAAAAACGATCCTCATCAGTCAGATAGCCACCTAACGGTGATAACTTGGATAGCGGGCACCTTTGCTTATGATCTAGTAAATAGCTATCAAATCAATATCAGCTCTAATGCACAAGATGATGACGAAATCCCACTCATCATAAATCGCAGCAGTAACCAATTTCATGATGAATAAATAGAAAGGAGAATAAAATGCCATCAAAATACCGTCCACAAATCTTTGGTTGGTTTGGTGATCTAGATAAAGGTCCACGTTTAGTACCCCTGCATGATCGTCGCTTAAGCTATGCCAATAATAACTACTGTGCCTTTATTCGTCAGGATTATAATGATCAGATTTTTTATGCTTGTTTGTATATTATCGGTTTTATCTTTGGAACTGGCTCTACTTTTAGTTTTCTTTGGTTAATAACGGAATATGATAATCCTACAATTAAGCCGTTTACTTTAATGATAATTATAGTTGGATTTATTGCAAGTTGTTTAGGCATGTATGTTCTAATTCCTGAACTCTATCTAAATTTGTTCTCGCGCCGTGGCAGTCCCATTATATTTAACCGTAAAACGGGTAAAGTCTATGTTAACGAAAGTTATTTTTTTAACTTTAAAGTATTACGGCATCCGGCGGTATTTTTACAACCGAAAAAACGCCGTATAAAAGAGTATGATTGGGATGATTTGCATGGTGTTGTTATTCATAATATGTCACGTAATGCCCTAACTTCAACCGTATTAATGGTGTGCCAACCGGGAACGCATCAAGTGATTGATCATATTATGTTAGATCCTATTCGAGCTGGCGCAGGGAGTACATTTGTTTGGGGTTGGATCAATAGTTTTATGTTTTTTTGTGATGTGGCCAATATCGATGATGGTGAATATAAATCAGATCAAGAAGCGGAATTTAAAGCCCATAGGATTGCCGGTCAAGACTGGCCCGAATGGATGGTTGAAGCGTTTAATGCCACATCATTAGAAGAGTTAGCTGAAATTAAACAACGGCACAGTATAACGGAATAGCTAAGATGATGACGAAATCCCACTCATCATAAATCGCAGCAGTAACCCATTTCACGATGAATAAATAAAAAGGAGAGTCATCATGCCATCAAAATACCGTCCACAAATTTTTGGTTGGTTTGGCGATCTGGATAAAGGTCCACGTTTAGTGCCCCTGCATGACGATCGTTTAAGCTATGCCAATAATAACTATTGTGCCTTTATTCGTAAGATTCCTTCTGATCAAGTTTTTTATTTATGTATTTACATCATTGCTGTTATTCTTTTATGCTCTGCAGTGGTTATATTATCTATATTATCTATATTATCTATATTGACTTATTTATGTAATCCAATTTTAGAAACTAACATGTTTTTAGCGGCGTTAAGTGGTGTTATTTTATGCTTTATTGCTATGTATTTTGTTATTCCAGAAATCTATCATAATCTATTTTCCCGTCGTGGTAGCCCCATTATATTTAACCGTAAAACGGGTAAAGTCTATGTTAACGAAAGTGACTTTTTTAACTTTAAGTTTTTACGCCATCCAGCAGTATTTTTACAACCGAAAAAACGCCGAATAAAAGAGTATGATTGGGATGATTTGCATGGTGTTATTATCCATAATATGTCACGTAATGCTTTAACCTCGACCGTGCTAATGGTGTGCCAACCCGGTACGCATCAAGTGATTGATCATATCATGCTAGATCCTATTCGAGCGGGCGCTGGTAGTACATTTGTTTGGGGGTGGATCAATAGTTTTATGTTTTTTTGTGATGTGGCCAATATCGATGATGGTGAATATAAATCAGATCAAGAAACGGAATTTAAAGCCCATAGAATTGACGGTCAAGGCTGGCCCGAATGGATGGTCGAAGCGTTTAATGCCACATCGCAAGCAGAGCTCGCTGAAATTAAACAACGGCATCATGTAAAACAATAAATTCATAATAAAAAACGTTTGATATCTGAGGTTTCCATACCAGCATAATTTTTCTTTTTTTATAAAAAGTTGAATGAGTTATACTATATTTAAAGCAACGCGCTTTAATTGGAATGCACACTCTAGATCCTTTTAAACTAGATACGATTTGAGAGAATATTTTATTTTGGGTTCAGTTCATTTTAGAGGAGGATTTATATTTTCAATGAAAAATAAAACAATTTAGGCATAGATGATCTCTGGTAATTGAATATCCCAAGGTTGGTTATCAATATGTCGGACTTTTTGGCAAGCAAATGCAAGCCCAATCGGTAAAATTTGTTGGGTTTGATAATTAGCTAGCAACCGGTCATAAAATCCCCCTCCCATTCCCATACGATAACCTCGTTGATCAAAAGCAACCAATGGAGTAAAAATAATATCAAGTTGGTGGGAAGGAAGCACATTTAATATGTTTAATTCTGGTTCTAATATACCAAATTTATTTTTTATAAGCTGAGTTTGACTAGTATATTTTAAGAAAAGTAAATGTTTGGAGGAAAAAGGGTGAATAATAGGTAAATAGACAGATTTATTTTTTTGCCATAAATAGTTAATTATGGGTTGGGTTTCGACTTCGCCATCAAATGATAAAAATATGGCGATATTTTTCGCAGCATTAATCGCTTGATGATGAATAATTTTTTGATATATAGCTTGCTGTGCAATATTGCGTTCACAGGAAGATAATTGTCGTCTTTTTTGACGGATATTTTGCCTAATATTCATCAGTTTCTATTGTTGCTGAAAGGTAAATAGAAGGCTCCAAGATGTCGTTAGGGTCGTAACCCTTGAACCCAGAGTTCAAGGTGAACATCGTGTTTTAATTTTTAGGTTTCCTTACAAGTAAGGCATACACACCAATTAAAAGTCACTCCGTTCTTAAGTTAAGAATATCGGCTCAGGGGACTAACCCATATCGCGATCATCTCAGAGTTGAATATAATAATACAAAATTTAACAAATCATACAATACCATTTGTATTAAATTTACAATTAAAATAGTTAATTGTTGGTATTTAGGGCTGAATCGAGTAATTGCTGTAACATTTTTAGCCGATCGCCAAATTCATTACTTTTTTCTTTTTCTTTTGTGAGTTCATAAGAAATATTCAGCGCTGCAGTCATAATAAGCTGATCGCTACCAACTTGCGGTGACTTTTCTCGTAAAGTTGTTAAGCGCGCATCTAAATCTTTTGCGGCACTATTAAGTGCATCGACTTCATCAACAGGACAATTGAACTTTAATGTTCGTCCAAAAATCTGAATAGTGACAGCTTGAGTTTCCATATTTAACCTATTGATTCATAAAATTATTAATTTTATCGATAATGTGTTTTTGATCTAACCCTATCTCTTGTCTTATTTCACTTTGAAATCCTTGAGAAATAAACTTATCAGGGAGTCCGATATTTAAAATATCACATTTTATTTTTTTCGATAATAAATATTCACAGACGCCGCTACCGGCCCCGCCTTTAATACTATTTTCTTCAATGGTGACAAGTATATTATGAGTTTGGCTAATGTGCAAAAGGACTTTTTCATCTAATGGTTTAACAAAACGCATATCGATAACTGTAGCATTGATTTGCTCTGCTGCTTGTAATACTTCGGTAAGCAAAGTACCAAAATTGAGTAAAGCGATATTCTCACCTTGTCGACATAATTTAGATTGCCCTAAAGGAATTGGGGTTAATGGTGTTAATTGTGTACCAGTACCTTCGCCACGAGGGTAACGTACTGCTGCAGGGCCATTATGTAAATAGCCGGTGTAGAGCATTTGTCGGCATTCGTTTTCATCACTTGGTGTCATAATGACCATATTGGGTATGCAACGTAGATAACTTAAATCAAATGCTCCTTGGTGAGTTTCGCCGTCGGCGCCAACGATGCCAGCGCGATCGATGGCAAATAATACGGGTAGGTTTTGAATGGCAACATCATGAATAACTTGATCGTAAGCGCGTTGCAAAAAAGTTGAGTAAATGGCGACAACCGGCTTTAAGTCACTAATTGCAAACCCAGCGGCTAGGGTAACAGCATGTTGTTCGGCTATTGCAACATCAAAAAATTGGTCAGGATAACGATTGGCAAATTTTGTCATGCCCGAACCTTCACTCATTGCAGGGGTTATTGCCATTAAGCGTTTATCATTTTGCGCCATTTCACAGAGCCAATCGCCAAAAATTTGCGAATATGTTGGGGTTACTTTTTTGGCGGTAGGTAATATACCCTCATTAGGATTGAATTTTGGTACACCATGCCATAAAGTCGGATCTTTTTCAGCAGGTGCATAGCCTTTGCCTTTTTGTGTAATCACATGAAGCAGCTGAGGGCCTTTCAATTGACGAACTTTTTGTAAAGTTGCGATCAAGCCATCAATATCATGCCCATCAACAGGTCCTATATAATTAAAACCCAGCTCTTCAAATAAGATGGCAGGGGTAACTAATCCTTTTAAGTGTTCTTCAGTCTTTTTAACCAGCTCTTTTAATGGCGGAAGATTTGCTAATACACGTTTGCTACTTTCCCGAAAAGACGTATAGGCTCTACTTGATAAGATTTGAGTAAGATGTTGGTTTAGTGCGCCGGTATTTGCTGAAATCGACATATCATTGTCGTTAACAATCACAAGCATATCGGGTTTAATGTGGCCTGTGTGGTTCATCGCTTCAAATGCCATACCTGCAGTTAAAGCGCCATCGCCAATAATGGCAGCCACTTTTTTACCCGATTGTTTTTTTTGTTCGCTAATTGCAATTCCAAGCGCCGCACTAATCGAGGTCGAAGAATGTCCTGTGGTTAGTACATCATATTCGCTCTCATTACGATGAGGAAATGGATGAAGTCCACCTTTTTGGCGTATAGTGAGCATTTGGTCTCGGCGACCAGTCAAAATTTTGTGAGGATAAGCTTGATGACCAACATCCCAAATAATTTTATCAAAAGGCGTTTGATAAACATAATGCAGTGCTGTAGTTAATTCAACCACACCTAATCCCGATGCTAAATGACCACTCGATTGGCTAACACATGCGAGTAAATATTGTCTGAGTTCGCAGCATACAGCCGATAACTGTGATTGCGGTAAACGTCTTAGATCCTTGGGTGAGTTTATTTGTTTTAACAATGGGTAATTATCTAAATTCATTATGTAATGCTATATTTTAGTTAATTGTTAACTATTGCGATTAATAATAAAACCAGCTAGATCCTGTAATGGCTGGGTATTATAAGGTATTTGCTTTAGACTATCGATAGCTTGTTGGTAAAGTTGCTCTGTGAGCTTTATTGCGTTATCAAGTCCAACTAATGCTGGGTATGTGCTTTTTTCATGGGCCAGATCTGAACCTTGCGGTTTACCCATAATTGATTGCTCACCAATGACATCTAAAATATCATCTTGAATTTGAAACGCCAGTCCAATAGCCTGGGCGTAATTATCGAGCGTTAGGTAGTAGGGTTTAGCGATTTCACCACAAGCAAAAGCCCCTAAACGGATCGCCGTGTTGATTAACGCACCTGTTTTATAACAATGGATTTTTTGTAAATGTTCAAGGTTAATTGATTGTTGTGTGGCCTGTAAATCGAGCGATTGACCAAGACACATACCATTAACACCGCTAGCATGGGCAAGCTCTGCTATCATCTTGATTTTAGCCTCCGCATCAATTAACTCACTGCTTGCCAATAATGAAAAGGCTAAACTTTGCAAAGCATCACCGGCAAGTATGGCTTGAGCTTCACCAAATTGGATATGGCAGGTTGGTTTGCCTCGGCGTAAATCATCATTATCCATGGCGGGTAGGTCATCATGAATCAATGAATAAGTATGAATTGATTCAATGGCGGCAGCGGCTTCATCTAATTTAGAAAGAGGACAATTGAACATTTGACCCGTTAAATAGACTAAAATAGGTCGAATCCGTTTGCCACCCGCCAGCAAGCTGTAACGCATTGCTTGTTGAAGTTTAGATGGCTCAATTTGTGAAATACAGACAGTTAAAAACGAGTCAATTCGTTCTTGTAATGGTTTTAAGTTATTCATTATCATCATTTGAAAATTCTGACAGTTCGGCATCACTATTTTCAGATAATAAAATCTGAATGCGTTGCTCGGCCTGCTGTAACTGTTTTTGCCCTGCTTTAGCTAATTTAATTCCTTTTTCGAACTCATTTAGTGCTTCATCTAATGGTAAATCGCCATTTTCTAATTGAGTTACAATGGTTTCGAGTTGTTTAAGAGTCTCTTCGAAACTTGCATCTTTATCTTGTTTTTTTGCCATATTCAATTCCTCTTTACGGTTGATGAGTATACACTTATTTCAAACAATCGTGAATCAAGGCTTTTGCTTATTTATAACACCACAAGCGATGTTAATATGTGTTATCCTTTGATTTAGCGATTAGCTAATTTGTTGATTTACGTTCAACTTCGTTATTCGATTCTTCCATCGCTAATAAGGTAATATCTGGGTTAATTGGTTTTTTAACTTCGATACCCATTTCGCGAAATCGTTCAATTTGTCCAATTACATTGCCACGACCTTTAGATAATTTATTCATGGAATTTTGATAGGTTTGTTGAGCTTTGTCTAAACAACTGCCAAGGTTTTCCATATCTTCAATAAAGCCACGCATTTTGTCATATAATTTGCTTGCTCTATCGGCGATAAGCTCAGCATTACGATTTTGATATTCAAAACGCCATAAATTATGGATAGTTCGTAACGCAACTAATAACGTTGTTGGGCTGACAATCATAATATTATTTTTTAGGGCATCATTGATTAATGCGGGGTCATTATCAATTGCACTTAAAAATGCCGGCTCGACAGGAATAAACATCAAAATATAATCTAATGAATTAATGCCAATGAGTTTATGATAATCCTTTTGGCTAAGTTGTTTTAAATGATTACGGACAGCCGCTAAATGTTCGGCCATCGCTTTTGCTTTAACAGTTTCGTCATCACTATTAAAATGGCGCTCATAGGCAACTAAAGTTACTTTAGAATCAATAACGACGTCACCCCCTTGCGGTAAGTGAACAATGACATCGGGTTGTAAACGCTGATGACTTTCGTTAGTTAAATTGACCTGAGTTTCATATTCATAACCTGAACGTAATCCTGAATTATCTAGAATTTGGCTTAGAATAAATTCGCCCCAGTTCCCTTGGGTTTTGTTATTACCTTTTAGTGCATTAGTTAGGTTGGTTGCTTCTTTGCTCATTTGTGCATTAAGCTGTTGCAAGTTACGAATTTCGTGCGTCAATGTGTGACGCTCTTTTGCCTCTTGCCCAAAACTATCTTGCACTTGTTTTTTGAAACCTTCTAATTGTTCTTTGAGTGGTGAAAGTAAAAAATCAAGACTTTGTTTATTTTGTTGCTCAATTTTTTTGCCACTTTGTTCAAAAATACGATTGGCTAGGTTTTCAAATTGGGTCGTGAGCCGTTGTTCACTTTGTTCTAGTATGGTTTGCCTTTCTTGTGTTGCACTTAAGGTTTCTTCTAAACGCGTTTTGAGTTCACTAATTTTGATATTTTGCGCTAGATTCTGCTGTCGATACTGTTCTAATTCATGTTCTAACTGTTTTACTTGAATTGTTAAAATTTGGATTTCTTCCTTCTTTTGGATCAGTTGTAGATCAAATAGTTGATGTAAATTATTAATTGTTAGTTGAGATTTTATCGCTAACACCAATAAAATTAGAGCGGCAATACCAATAATAATGGCAATCCATCCAGTTAATCCTAAAGCATTGAACATAATTAAGCCCTTTCAAAAGTAAATGACATCACGTCATCTAGGCTATTGCTACCTAGAGCAAGCATAATTAAACGGTCTAATCCTACAGCAACCCCTGCACAGTCTGGAAGTCCGGCTTCCATAGCGGCGAGTAACTCAATGTCAATATTCTGTGCAGGTAGATTTTGTTTAGTGCGTTCTAAATTATTTTGTTCAAAACGCATTCTTTGTTCTTGTGCATTAGTCAGTTCTTTAAAACCATTAGCAAGCTCAACGCCTTTGTAATAAAACTCAAAACGGCTCGCTACACGATGATCTTCTGGACTAATAGCAGCTAATGCGGCTTGTGATGCAGGAAAGTTAAATACGGCAATAGGCTTATCTTGACCAATATGCGGTTCAATACCAAAAGTGAATAAGCATTGTAGTAAGCCATCTTTATCATAATTGTCTGTGTTAAGCCCAATATCAAGTTGGTTTGCTGCCTTGACTAAAGTGGCGTGATCGGCTTCTAAAGGGTCAATATTAAGATGGCGTTGAAATACCTTTTGATAAGAAATTCGTTCAGCAGGTTCACAATCTAAAACAGTTTGTAATAGGTCATCGACTTCATTGATCATTTGCATCATATCGAATTGGATGCGATACCATTCTAGCATGGTGAATTCAGGGTTATGATAACGGCTGACTTCTTCATGATTACGAAAACATTTACACATTTGATAAATAGGACCACTGCCAGCGGCTAGTAAGCGCTTCATATGATATTCAGGGCTGGTAATTAATGACATTTGTTGCCCTTGTTGTTCTTCGTGCTCCCCTGGTTTTAAGAATTTAGTGTGAAAAGAACTTAAATGTACGTCTGTTACTGCATATTGGCTTAAAGTCGGTGTTTCGACCTCTAAAATACAGCGATCCGCAAAAAATTGACGAATTTGAGAAACAATTTTTGCGCGCTTAAGTAAATTATTGATAGATGCAGAAGGTTGCCAAGTCATAAACATATCCATGGATTTTGATTAATTACTAAAAAGAAGAGAAGTAGGGCAAAAGCCCTATTTCTTATTGTTGGCGTTCATTTTGCCATAATGAGAATAAATTGTCGTATTTTTCTTGTTGCTGCCAAATATGACGATGTAATGCGGAAAGAATAAATGGATCCTCTAAAATTGCTAACTGTTGTTCTTTACTCATTTTTTCTAAATCTATGTGTTGATACTGTGCAATAAGTTCATTGCGTTTTTGTTGGTTTTTATTGTTAACTCGATGCCTTGAAGTTGATAAGGCACAAGCTAGCGCATTATAAATAGGATCAACCAACGCCATAATAAAACCATGTTCAACAAATGCCGCTTCGGTTTTAACAAAATATTCACCTGTAAGTGTGACTACTCGTGATGGGTGAGTTTCTTCTGGGGTTAAAAATAGCCCTGCCTTTTTAGCTTTCATTCCAATGCTTGAAAGCCCCGATACTCTAATGACTAAAGGCGAAATAGTTAAAGGTATTAATATCGCTATATACCAATAAGTAAATTGGGGATTTAGCCAGATAATTACGCCTAACCACACAATCCCTAGTAACGATAATGGCCAACAAAAATAAAATGATTCGCCCCATGTTAACGCATCGTCGCTTCGTGATGGCGACTTCCATTGAATTTTGCTACCCATCCATGCTTTGAGTACAAATTTACTATGGAAGATCATGCGTATTGGCGCAAGGATCATTGACCAAACCATTTCAATCAGTATTGATAGAGTTAATTTAAATATACCACCAACCTCTTTTGCACCTGTTCTAGCTATAATAATGCCATAGCTGAAAAATTTGGGTGCAAACAGTAACACCATCGTAGTTGAGAGAAGTTGTATAGCTAATTGTTCATCCCACCTTGGCCAAGTTGGATAAAATTGGTTAGGTTGGAAGAAATATTGAGGCTCAGAAATATTAAATACCAATAATAATAGTGTTGAGAATATTAAAAACACTAACCACAATAATGACGAAATATAAGCCATGCCACTAGTGGCAAACATTATACGGTGGGTTAATTTAATGCCGCTTTTAAAGATTAATCTTAAATTAATTAAGTTGCCCATACACCAGCGATTATCACGTTTTAGATCTTCAATCATATTACCTGGTAGCTCTTCATAACTACCATTCATATTATATGCAATCCAAACGCCATAGCCTGCACGACGCATAAGTGTCGCTTCAACGAGATCATGCGATAAGATATGAATTGGTTCTTTACATTTTGGAATTGGTGATAATATGCAATGCTCAATAAAAGGTTTTAGGCGAATCATGGCATTGTGCCCCCAATATTGTGCTTCGCTTAATTGCCAAAAATGTGTTCCAGAGCAAAATATATCACTATAAGTCTGGTTAGCAAATTGTTGAATACGCCCATAGAGAGTCGTCATTCTAACTGATTTTGGAGGTGATTGTAAAATGCCTGCTTTAGGGGTTATTTCCATCATGGCAATCATTTTTAAAATACAATCCCCAGTCATAATACTGTCAGCATCAAGGATCATCATATATTCATATTGATGTCCCCAACGACGACAAAAATCATCAATGTTACCACTTTTGCGTTTTACTCGGCGTTTGCGGTGACGATAAAAAATATTGCAGCCATTGTTTTGCTTTGCAGCATTAAATTCAGCCCAAGCTTTTAGTTCGTTAACATATAGATCGGGATCGTTAGTATCGCTTAAGATAAAAAAATCACAGCAAGTAGCATGACCCGTTTCAACTAAGGACTGATAAGTTGCTTGTATACCAGCAAATACACGTGCGACATCTTCATTACAAATTGGCATAACAAGTGCAGTACGATGCTTAGAGTCGATATGTGATGCAGGATTGTTGGGAATAGGAATGGTATAACGGTCTTTACCCATTACTGTTAATATTAGGCCCATAATGCTGGTCCAAAAGCCAATTGAGATCCAACAAAACAAAATAGCGAATAAGGTAATAATTGCACCTTGAACAATATAAGGTATGATACTGTAAATAGCTAATTCAGGATTGATATCCCAATTCGCCATAAAATTGATTTTTTGCCAATTTTGATAAGGTAATAAAGACGATAGGTAAGCGGTTCCGTAGTATGTTTGTACTGCAATGAGTGCAAACATAATAACACGACGAATTATAACTAGAATATTAATGCCATGTCTCGATTTGGCAGTATAACGTTGATTCCAAATTTGAGGTTGGATTGAAACGCGATCAACTTCAGGATAACTCGGCTGTTGTTTTCGGGTATCAATAAAAGAACGAGTATCGCCAATTTGATTTAAACGATATTTTAAAAATTCGACATCGTCAGGTGGCGTTGCATTGTTTTTGGTTTTCTGACGCCAAACTCCAGCGTCAGAAAGATTTGCAAAGTAATCTTTTTTCATATTGTTATCTAATTATTATAATAATTATTGTGCGGGGTATTGCCCACTCCAAGTTTCAGAAATCACTTCATTTGTAGCTTGCGAAGCGAGTTGTATGCGAATATCAGTTGCTTTTTTATTGTCTTCAACTTTGAATCGAACAATCACCCGCCATCCGTTAATATCAGGATTGTATTGTAAGTCACAACTTACGATAGAACCGTTGTTAATACTCGAAATTACTTTGACAGGTTCATTTTCTGATAATGCAGGACCTGCGAAGTCAATCACATATGCATTAGATCCATCAAGCTTACGAATTAAATTAGCTTGTTTTATATCACCTAGTGATAATCGGGTACTAACTGCTCTTGCTATATTATCAGGGTAACGCTGTAGTTCATGTAATGAATAATGTAAGCGATATTTGATATCAAGTACATCGCCAGCTTTATATTGTTTTTCGGGTACCCAAAATGTAACGATATTGTCGTTAGTTTCGTCTGCTGTTGGAATTTCAACTAACTCAACTCGTCCTTTTTGCCAATTACCTAAAATTTCAGTCCAAACACTTGGCCTTTTTTCATAGTGATCATCGAGATCTTGATAATCATCAAAACCTTTATCGCGTTGAATTAAACCGAAAGCTTTCGGGTTTTCTAAACTATACGATGAAAACGATAAACGTTTAGGATTATTTAATGGGCGCCAGATCCATTCGTTATTATTGGCTAAAATTGATAAACCATTAGAATCATGCATTGCAGGGCGATAATTTAGCAATGGTGATGGTTGATTAGGTCCAAATAAGAACATACTGGTTAGTGGCGCGATACCCAATTTTTTCACAGAATTACGAAAGAACACTTTTGCTTGGACAGTAACGGTGGTATCAATGCTTGGAACTAATGTAATTTTATAGGCGCCAGTTACACTTGGTGAATCGAGTAATGCATAGATAACTAAGTGTTTTTGGTTTGGTTTCGGTCTTTCAATCCAGAATTCTTTAAAGATCGGAAACTCTTCACCCGACATTTCACCCGTATCAATGGCAAGCCCTCTGGCTGAAAGGCCATAGCGTTGATTTTTACCTACTGCGCGAAAATAACTACCACCGAGTGCTGAAAATATTTCATCATCAGTTTTTGTTGGAATATTAATTGGATAATGGACTTTAAATCCAGCAAATCCAAGCTCTTTATTGTCTAGCTTATCAAGATTGATCTGGCTTAAATCAAAATAACTCGGATCATATTGGATTGGCTTAACTTGATTATCAACAATTTCATTGATCTTTATTGGAACGTCAAAGTACATTCCTTCATGATAAAATTCAAGTTTGAAACGGCTTTTTCGATCACCCCAATAGGCTTTTGGGTGATTGAATAGAATTTTTTGATAATCAGTAAATTGTAACGAAGCTAATTCATTGGGAATATTTTTAGATGGCTGAACATAAGCCTTTAGGGATGATTTTTCTGCTTTGGCAACCACATCGTCAAACGAAAAAGCCCATGCAGAAAAACTAAGACAAGTAGCTGAAGCAACGCAAAGCAACTTGCAAATTAATGTTTTATTAAACTGGCGAATTGGTAATAAATTGCACATAAAAGACTCTTGTTAGCATTATCTAAAAATATTAAAATAATTGATAATATTGTTTTTTGGATCATTTAAGCATTTTTCAACATAATCGGTTTTCATTTCTTGAAGGATACTGGGATTTTCATCGATCAAAAAGTGAGAATAATCATCTTGAGTAATCTTGGCTTGTAATTTTGATATATCTTGCTCAGACATTCTAAATTTTGGTTGAAAATATTGGGTTATTTTAGTGGTATCTTTTGTATAAATTGCAGCAACAAAGTCAGCTGAGTATTGGCAATAATTTTCAATATTGTTTTTAGATGCTTTTATTTTGCTCAATTCAATATCATGTTCAACTTGTTTTTCTTCAATTACTTTCTTAAGTTGCATATCATACCTTAATTTATAATATTCGTTCAGATAAAAGCTCAACACACAAAATGATTGGTTATTATCACTTTTGCAATTTAAAATTCCACGTTTGGTAACATAGTTATCGAAATCTTTATCGCTGACAAACTGAAGCAATTGTTTTTTAGCATCTACTACATAAGAATTGTTAGTTTCAGTTTGCTGTTTTAATAAAAATAGCTGATCACTTTCTGAAATTGTGTCTTTATTTTTTGTTGATGTATTTTGGGCACAACTTGCGACAAGAATAGAGATAATGGCGCATATAAAGATGTTACTTATTTTCATTTATTAAATCCCATGAACATATTCTTGAGTGTATTTTCAAATTGAACAACTTTGCCACTACTTTTAATCGTGTTATGAGTAACAACTGTCACAGGTAACAATTGTTGTAGCGCAAAATTATATACTCATATTGATTTAAAAACACTCGTAGATTAAATATAAACATATAAAAAGCGTGCTATATATCGTTGTGTTTTTCTAATGTTTGCATTTTTTATTATTGACTGTAAATTCAGCGTTCATAAACGCTAGAAGGTTTAAATTTACACTTTGCTTTTAAAAAAGCGATAATTTGATAGGCATTCATGTCAGACTGAGAGCAAGTATGAAACTTTGCATTTGCACCAAACTTATCTTGGATAGCTTTAGTAAAGATGATTCTATGTAGCTGGTTCTTCCCATCATCTGCAATACTTCATGCCCATGAATTGACATTATAGCCTCCTGAGATTGTTGTTCATTTAAGTTTTGAAATTCATATCTTGAGTCGTGAAAGATAGCAGATATTATGAATAAAAAAAAGGGGATAAATATTAAAAATATCATCAATTTTTATTTATTGCTCCTCTGATAGAAATCAGAGGAGCAAATTAAGGCGAAGGAAACAATAAATTCAAGTGAGAATAATCTTATTTTATTCTTTATTATTAGCTAATTTGGCAATAATTGATAGATTTTCTCTTTTAACTTGATGGATAACAACAGGGATAGTGTCGGCCAGTTTGTAGCAAACTTCACCTTTAATTTTAACGACTCCTTTATCGGGCAATGGAGTAATTTCTTCTTTGACTGAATGGATCATTGACAGTGGCACAAATGCATAAGCACCTATATCGTATAAACGAACTCGAGCGCCACCACGATTAATATCGATAATTTCAGCAGAGTAACTTTCACCGATTTTATCTGACAAGTATTGAGCATAAAGGTTCTCCGCCATATCACGTTCAGCAAATCGTAACATTTTGCGTCTTTCATTCATGCTTTTTAATTGTTCTTTATCTGGTGGAGATAATTCTTGTGAGCGGATATACGCTTTGATTAGTCGATGGTTGACCATATCACCGTATTTGCGTATTGGTGAAGTCCATGTTGCATAGGCGTCAAATCCTAAACCAAAATGCGGTTGTGGCTCAGTTGAAAAATCTGCAGGACTTTGGAACTTGCGGAGCTTTGTGGTTAAAAATGGATTATTGTCAATTACACGTCGCAACTTGACATAACCATCGAAAGATAAGAGTGAATCTTTATCAAACTCTGTAATCCCGTTGTCATTTAAAAAATTTATCACTTGTTCGATATATTTATGCTCAAAACCTGAATGAATATTAAAAATTCCAAAGCCAATTTTATGTTGTAATTGTAATGTTAAAGCTTGGTTGGCAAGAACCATGACCTCTTCAACAATTTGATTAGCAATCCGACGAGTTTCTTTAATGATTGATATAACCTGATGATTTTCATTAAGTTCAAAACGATAATCACCCTGATCTTTAAAGACTAATGCATGGATTTTTCGCCACGTTATGCGGATTTTAGCTAAATCTGCTAACCAGTTAAGTTGTTGTTTAATAGTAGAGTTATTCGTTACTAATTCGCCATCATGCTCTAAAAAATTAGAAACATTGGTATAAGATAGTTTCGCTTTTGATTCAATCCAAGCAGACATAAAGGTGATACTATCGGTAATAATATTGCCCGCTTCGTCAATACTCATTTTACATATCATTGCAGGGCGTTTTTGATTTGCTTTTAATGAACATAGTTCATTAGCAAGTTCTTTGGGTAGCATAGGGATATTAAAATCAGGCAAATAGGTTGTGAAATTTCTAATTTTGGCAATATGATCAAGCTCACTATCTTGTAATACATAAGCAGTTGGGTCAGCAATGGCAACCATTAGTTGATAATGCCCCAGTTCATCTTTAGAAACCGCAATGGCATCATCCATATCTTCAGTATCTTCACTATCGATAGTAAAAAAGTTAACATCAGTTAAGTCTTGACGGTTATCAAGTTCAGCCTCGTTAATCGTTAATGTTTCGATTTGTGGAGCGTGCGTTTCTAAATCGTAACGAGCTAACGTTTTTAGCCACAGTTGATAGGGGGAATTATTTTCAGCCACAAAACGAATAACTTCAGCAAGAAAATGATTATTGTCTTCTTGCAAAGGGTGTGAAACAAGTGTTGCCACAACCCAATCACCTTCTTTTAGTTTTTCGCTAACTTGTTTATTTATTTTGCAACGAATGGCGAAATTTGCGGGCATATTTTCAGGATAAATTACCATTGCACGATCTTGAAAACCTATTTTGCCAATAAATTTTTGCAACGCACTTTCGATTAATGATTCGGGCTCAAAAGATTCTTTATCGTTATGACTTATTACTGTTCCCGATACTTTATCACCATTACAGACTGTTTTCATTTTAGCAATTGGGATGAAATAACTTTTTTTATTATCTACATCTAAAAAACCAAATCCTTTTTCATGTGTTCGTACAATACCTTCAACGCGAGGTGTTTGTTTGTGAAGTTGTTGTTTTAATTGTGTAAGTAGAGGGTTATTTTGAAACATATGGCTTAACACTAGTTAAAAAGTTAGTGTTAAATTCTATCATAGTTATGCAAATTGTGCTTATTGAATTAATCGGTGATGGCGTTGAAAATAGACGTATAATAATGCTATTTAGAATAATTGATCGAATGGAAAGTATGAAATTAAACTATAAATTACAAGGTGACGGACAGCCGATTGTGTTTTTGCATGGCGTATTTGGTAGCTTAGATAATTTAAATATGCTTGCAAAAAATTTTGCAAAGCATTATCAAACGGTGCAAGTTGATTTGCGTAACCATGGGCATTCACCTTGGTCTGATAAGATAAACTACCAAGCGATGGCCGAAGATGTGGCTGAACTTTGTTATGATTTACAATTAAAAGATATCATATTAATTGGTCACTCAATGGGGGGTAAGGTTGCTATGCACTTGTCACAGATGCTCTCAGATACTATCCAAAAAATGGTTGTTATTGATATTGCGCCCATAAAATATCACCGCTCAGGCAATGCCACTATTTTAAGAGTATTAATGTATTGCCTGACTAATCAAATTACCGATAAAAAACAGATCATCAATTTAATGGAACAAGCTGGTATTAATGCACCAACCATTCTTTTTTTATTAAAATCGTTTAAAAACGAAAAGTGGTTATTTAACATTCAAGCGATTAATTCGCAGTATGGTCATATTTGTGATTGGCAAAATATATCCCCTTGGTTAAAACCCACATTATTTATTCGTGGCGGCAACTCGTCTTATATTACCAATGAGGCATATGATGCTATTTTTGCGCAATTCCCGAATGCCAAAATCGAAGTGGTTGAAGGGGCTGGGCACAATGTTCATGCTGAAAAAACGCAGCAAGTTTTGCAACTTTTACATAACTGGTTAGAGGGCTAAATGGTATTTAACCAGTAAATATTAAAGTGAATGACAAAATAATCGCTGCTGCTCGGCAACTTGTTGGTTAGGCGCATTAACCGTTATAACAACCATTTTACACTGGGCATTATATGTTTTATTAGTGATCTTATAGCGCCAACCAGAAGGGATAATTTCATTGGGAGGATAAGGATAGCTATCAAGTAGTTGAAAGGCAATTTTATTAGCGCGTAAATGGTTTGCAAAGTAATGGTGTTTATTGAACAACGCTTGTTGGTAGTTAATCAATCCCAGCATAATAATTGAAAATAGGAGTGTTGCTATCATAACTTCAATCAAACTAAAGCCAGCTATATCTTTGTTATTCACAATAAATAGCCCTTTTTTCTGGGCAATAATCGAGCCAATGACCTTTTTCAACAATTAATTGATTATTGTCAAAATGTGCAAGTGTATATAAATAGAAGTCTTCGTCTTTGGCTTCGCCACGGACTAATACATATTTATCGACTTTTAATAAAGACTGTTTTATGCAGGCTTTTAGTTGATAAGTTGGCTCGGTCATACAATGCCAATGGGCCTTAGGTGCTGGCCAATTTTGATTAATTGCCCACGTTAACGATGAGCTTGCCTGATTAAATCGCTGATAGTATTGGCTTTCCATTAATATCGCTTTTTGCCATGAAGTAATAAGCAAATTAAAACCAATTAATAGCACCAATCCCATGACCATTAAAGTAATCACCATTAAAATAGTGCTAAAACCATGCGAAACATCATGTTGTTTAAAATCGGTTTTCATTTTTAATAATTTCAGTTATATGATATTTAATCTGCTTGTTTTTTCTTAATTCAGCAGCGATTGATAAACTAATGGCATCAGGTAGCTGTTTTATTGTAAAGTCGGTGACCTTGATTTCGTTTGAATCGAATAAGTTTTCCCATTTGCTGCCAAAACAATCTATTGATCCTGTTCTATAGGCTATGTTGTTTTCTTTATAGCGATAAGTAAAAACATCTGATTTGGTGGAATTAAATCTGTTCCAAACCCAAGAGTTGCGAATTTCACTATCATATCGAAGAATAATACATTTAGACTGTTTATCGATTTCAATCGCTTTAGCGGTCATTTTGTTTGGATTATTAGCAATAAAACCTGCTCGTTTTATGTCCTTCTTCATGCCGGCTAATCCAAGTTCGATAGCCTGTTGCAAACGTGTTTTTTGATAATATTGCATGATACTTGTTTGTAATTGAATGTAAAAAGAGGTCATGCCTATAAAAATTAGGCTAGATAATATCATGCTAATCAGCATTTCAAATAAGGAATATCCAGATGTTTTTAACACGGTGGTAAACCGGTTATATAGCTGTTTTCTGCACAGAATCGAATGCGTCCAAGTAAAGAAACAAAAATTCTGCTGGTACCTATTTTATTTTTTAATTGAAAAGACATTGTTTGTGCCATATTGCGACGTCCTAAGATAAAAGCACTTTTGTTGTTTGATAATTCACTAATTTCAACGGAATTATCAGGTTTCATAAAATAAAGTATGCCTTCACTGCACGAACTGGGTTTTTCATCGTGAGTAATGGTAATGCACCAAGGTGATGTATATTGATGAATAATATAATTTTCGTTTTTACTGGATGCTTTTATTTGAACTTCATATATAAAATAAGCCAATTGTTTGGTAGTGGATACCAATTCGTTGCGGAGTTGCTGTTCTTTCCAATGCCCTATGCCAATTGAGACTAAAATGGCACTAATACAAATGGTTATTAATAACTCCAGTAATGAAAATCCCCAATCTTGCATAATAGTGTTTTTTTTGAATATTGTGATAAAGCTAGTGTAGCTTTGAATAAAATAATGGGTTATTTCGTGATCTTAATTTGTGATTTACTCTCCAAATAAATTGGATTTTTTATTTTTAATAAAAAATTTGATAAAAGCCAACCCAAAATCGTTCAGGTAGATTGTTGATTTTATTGAATTTTTTGTTTTGGTTTTTTTATTTTTTTGCGCAAGCGCTAATCACATAATAATAAACAACGATGGGAAATGTATAGATTTAGATGATCTTATTAAACCACTTAAAAAGCAAAGCGGATTATATTATACTGTTTATCCATTTATTATTTGCTAACGGATTTATAAGTTAAAGGAAACTAGAGATGCAACAATTACAAACTATTATTGAAGCAGCATTTGAACGTCGTGCTGAAATTACACCATCAAATGTAGATACGGTTACACGTGATGCGATTAACCAATGTATCGCCTTATTAGATAGCGGTAAAATGCGTGTTGCTGAAAAACTCAATGGGGACTGGGTGACTCATCAATGGTTAAAAAAAGCTGTTTTGCTCTCTTTCCGTATTAACGAAAACCAACTGATCGATGGCGGGCCAACTAACTATTATGACAAAGTGCCATTAAAATTTGCTGAATATGATGAAGCAAGATTTCAACAAGAAGGTTTCCGTGTTGTTCCGTCAGCTATTGCGCGTAAAGGTGCCTATGTTGCTCGTAATACCGTATTAATGCCATCTTATGTCAATATTGGTGCTTATGTTGATGAGGGTACTATGGTTGACACCTGGGTAACTGTTGGATCTTGTGCACAAATTGGTAAAAATGTCCATCTATCGGGGGGAGTGGGTATTGGCGGGGTTTTAGAACCATTACAAGCTAATCCAACCATCATTGAAGATAACTGTTTTATCGGTGCTCGCAGTGAAATTGTTGAAGGTGTGATTGTTGAAGAAGGTAGCGTCATTTCAATGGGGGTATTTATTGGGCAAAGCACTAAAATTTACGATAGGGCAACCGGCGAAGTGCATTATGGTCGTGTGCCTGCTGGTTCAGTTGTCGTTTCTGGTAATTTACCAACTAAAGAGGGTAAATATAGTTTGTATTGTGCAGTTATTGTTAAAAAAGTAGATGCCAAAACGTTAGGTAAAGTCGGTATTAACGAATTGCTTCGTACTATCGATTAATTCGCATTTATATTTTAAAGTCGCCTAAATTGTTAGGCGACGATGATTTCATTTATTAATCACTAGTTAATTTTAGTTTATAACCATTAGAAGAGGAGAATCTATGCCTTCTTTTGATATCGTTTCAGAAATCCAAATGCCTGAAGTTAAAAATGGTGTTGAAAATGCAACTCGAGAGTTGACTACTCGTTGGGATTTTAAAAACGTTGAAGCATCGTTTGAATTAAATGAAAAAAATGAGACGATCAAAGCAACGAGCCAATCTGACTTCCAAGTGCAACAATTACTCGATATTTTACGTGATAAGCTTGCTAAACGTGGGATTGACGGTGGTGCACTTGAGATCCCCGAAGAAATGGAGCATAGCGGTAAACTCTATAGTGTTACTGTTAAACTTAAGCAGGGTATTGATAAAGAGTTAGCTAAAAAAATTGTAAAAGCGATCAAAGACAGCAAAATTAAAGTACAAGCTCAAGTGCAAGGTGAACAAGTTCGAGTTACAGGTAAATCTCGCGATGATTTACAAGCCACTATGGCTTTAGTCAAAAATGGCGAATTCGGCCAACCATTTCAATTTACTAATTTTAGAGACTAATTATTATTGAATGGATATTGCCACTAAATGTCGGCAATATTATCCTTTTCCGTCGACATTTGTCGACGGTTTTTATTCTGTAGTCATTATTATGTTTGAATTTGATCTTGTCCTACAGCTTCTTCAACAAATGTGCGTTTATTTGGTGATTGCTTATTTACTTAGCAAAACGCCGATCGTTATTCCACTTATGCAAGTGACAGTTCATTTACCTCACAAATTAGTTTGTTACTGTATTTTTTCATTATTTTGTATTATGGGTAGTTATTTTGGTTTGCATATTGAAGATACCATCGCCAATACACGAGCCATTGGTGCTATCTTAGGAGGCTTACTTGGCGGACCCGTAGTTGGGCTTTTAGTGGGTATCACAGGTGGCCTTCATCGATATACTTTAGGCGGTATTACCGCTGATAGCTGTATGTTATCCACCATGTTAATTGGGTTGATTAGTGGGGTTCTGCATTATTTGTTGATGAGAAAGGGGAGAGTCGATCTTATCTATAACCCGCTTTTAGTTGGTATGCTAGGTTTGTTGGTTGAATCACTCGAAATGATTTTAGTGTTATTAATTTCAAGACCTTTTGATGTGGTGTTGCATGCGGTCAGAAGTATTGTTGCGCCAATGATTGTTGCAAATAGCATTGGCGCTGCAATGTTTATGCAGATTTTGCTTGATAGGAGAGCTATATTTGAACGATATACTTCAGCCTTTTCGGCTAAGGCGTTAAAAATCGCGGTCAGTACTGAAGGTTTATTGCGTGATGGCTTTAATCAACAAAATAGTACTAAAGTGGCCGAAATTATTTATCAAGAGCTTGATATTGGCGCTGTTTCTATTACCGATCGAGAAAAGATACTAGCTTTTATTGGTATTGGTGATGATCATCATTTACCAGGAACACTAATCACATCCAATAGTACGTTAGAGGCGATCGAAAAAAATGAAGTACAATACCTTGATGGGGTTCATCAACCTTATCAATGCTCAATAAATAAAAGTTGCCGTTTAGGTTCAACACTCGTTATTCCGCTGAGAGGAGAAAACAATACGGTTGTGGGTACAATTAAGCTTTATGAAGCAAAAAATACGCTGTTTAGTTCCATCAATCGAACCCTTGGTGAAGGTATCGCCAGTTTATTATCTGCACAGATCTTAGCTGGGCAAAATGAGTACTATAAGCAACTGTTATCTAAAACCGAAATTAAACTGTTGCATGCACAAGTCAATCCTCACTTTTTATTTAATGCCTTAAATACACTGCTGGCTGTTATTCGTCGAGATAAAACGCAAGCATCACAACTTGTACAAAACCTTTCCACCTTTTTCCGAAAAAATTTAAAGCGAACCGAAGAAATTGTTCCCTTGAAAGATGAAATAGAACACGTGAATGCTTACCTACAAATCGAAAAAATGCGCTTTATGGATCAGTTAACGATCAATATCGATATCCCCTCTGAATTAGAATATACAAAACTTCCAGCTTTTACGTTACAACCTATTGTTGAAAACGCCATTAAACATGGTACATCCCAGTCGCTTGGTAATGGCAATGTAACTATTTTGGCTTATAAGAAGAATCAATTGTTAGTTTTAGAAGTGATTGATAATGCTGGACATTACCGCGAACATAAAAAAGATACCAAAGGTTTAGGGCTTAATTTAGTCGATAAACGAATTAAGATTCGTTATGGCAAAAAATATGGTATAAAGATAGCGTGTAAACCCGATGAGTATACTAAAGTAATGCTAATATTACCTTTGCACAAGGATATAAGTATTCAATGTTAAACGTTATTATTGTTGATGATGAATTACCTGCACGCGAAAATCTACGCTGCTTGCTTGAAACAGATCCCGAAATTTGTATTGTTGCTGAATGTAATAACGCCATAGAAGCGATTCGTGAGATTCATCGACGTCAACCCGATGTCGTATTTCTAGATATTCAAATGCCCAAAATCAATGGCATTGAAATGCTATCAATGCTCGATCCTGAAACTATGCCAAGGATTGTATTTTTAACGGCTTATGGTGAATTTGCGGTTAAAGCCTTCGAAGAACAAGCCTTTGATTATTTACTCAAACCAGTAGAACAAGAACGGTTAAATAAAACCTTGCATCGTCTGCATAATCATTGTTTTTCAGGGAGTATTAATCAATTAGACGGTGTTAATCAAACCTTGAAATACATTCCATGCATTGGGCATAACCGAATTTACTTATTAAATCTTGATGATGTACTTTATGTGACCTCTAAAATAAGTGGCATTTATGTATTTAATCAAACAAATAATGAGTATCGGACTGAACTAACCTTAAAAACACTGGAGGATAAAACTCCCTTTGTTCGGTGTCATCGGCAATATCTGATTAATCTAAAAAAAATTAAAGAAATTCGCTTCAATCAAACTGGTGGTGTTGATGTCATTCTTATTAATGATGTTTCTGTGCCGATTAGCCGTCGTTATTTAAAACCATTTAAAGAGAGTTTGGGTTTATAACCAACGCAAAAGTTCTTTGTTTTATTGCTGTTTTTTTACCGCTAATTCGCTAATTTTAACCACTCAACCACCTAATCTAGCCTATAAGATAAATACTATTACCATTCTTAAAAGTAAAAAATTACTATACGCTTGAGCATAAAAAGACCTTTAATTGGTATTTACCACCTTAACTGTGTGTAAAAAATAACTACACAATAATGACAATAACATGTTAAATTTTATTATGTTATGAGACACAAGTTTTTTGCAATATGCATTATGGTATTAAATATCAAACTAATTAATCTTATCAATCACAAAGAGAATCATTATGAATAATAAAGTATGTAAACATATTCTATGGTTCATCTTAGCTTTAGTTGGTGCATGCTGCCTAGCAGTTATAGCGCTGCGGCGAGGTGAACATATTAGTGCGCTATGGGTTGTTGCAGCAGCGGTTTCGATTTACTTGGTCGCATATCGATATTATAGCCTGTATATAGCTAAAAGCGTGATGCAATTAGATCCAACTCGTGCAACGCCAGCTGTCATTAATAATGATGGTTTAAATTATGTCCCAACAAATAAATATGTATTATTTGGGCATCATTTTGCGGCAATTGCAGGCGCTGGTCCTTTAGTCGGTCCGGTACTTGCGGCGCAAGTGGGTTATTTACCTGGCACACTTTGGCTACTTGCGGGTGTGGTTTTTGCCGGTGCGGTGCAAGACTTTATGGTGCTATTTTTATCTTCTCGACGTAATGGTTCATCTTTAGGTGAAATGATCAAAGAAGAAATGGGGCCTATACCAGGAACTATTGCCCTGTTTGGTTGCTTTTTGATTATGTTAATCATTTTAGCGGTATTAGCACTAATTGTTGTTAAGGCCTTAGCTGAAAGTCCATGGGGCGTTTTTACAGTTTGCTCAACGGTACCAATCGCTTTATTTATGGGAATCTATATGCGATTTATTAGGCCAGGCCGAGTAGCCGAAGTTTCAATTATTGGTATTGTGTTACTTGTCTTATCTATCTGGTTTGGTGGGGTTATTGCACATGATGTATATTGGGGACCGGCTTTAACCTTTAAAGCAACAACTATCACTTATGTATTGGTTGGTTATGCCTTAGTTTCTGCCATGTTACCTGTGTGGTTAATTTTAGCTCCACGTGATTATTTAGCCACATTCCTAAAAATTGGGGTGATTGTTGGTTTAGCTATTGGTATTGTTATTTTAAATCCTGATTTAAAAATGCCAGAAATTACACAATATGTTGATGGTACAGGACCAGTTTGGAAAGGCACATTATTCCCGTTTTTATTTATTACCATCGCTTGTGGCGCAGTTTCTGGTTTCCACGCTTTAATTGCATCAGGTACTACACCAAAATTACTTGCCAATGAAAACGACGCGCGTTTTATTGGTTATGGTGCAATGTTGATGGAATCATTTGTTGCAATGATGGCTTTAGTGGCCGCGTCAATCATTGAGCCAGGTCTGTATTTTGCAATGAATACGCCACCTGCAGCGTTAGGCGTTACTATGCCAGATCTACATCGACTTGGCACCGCAGATGCGCCAATGATTATGGCTCAATTACAAGATGTGACAGCCCATGCCGCAGCAACAGTGAGTTCTTGGGGATTTGTTATTTCGCCTGAAGAAATTATCCAAACCGCAAAAGACATTGGTGAACCATCAGTTTTAAATCGTGCTGGTGGGGCACCAACATTAGCCGTAGGTATTGCGCACGTATTTCATCAAATCCTACCTGGCGCAAATATGGGCTTTTGGTACCATTTTGGTATTTTGTTTGAAGCACTATTTATTTTAACTGCTCTTGATGCAGGCACTCGGTCTGGTCGTTTTATGTTGCAAGATTTACTAGGTAATTTTGTGCCATTTTTGAAAAAAACAGACTCTCTTATTGCTGGCTTTATTGGCACTTTAGGTTGTGTGGGTTTATGGGGTTATTTACTCTATCAAGGTGTGGTTGATCCATTAGGCGGCGTTAAGAGCTTGTGGCCACTATTTGGTATCTCTAACCAAATGCTAGCTGCGGTTGCGTTAGTTTTAGCAACCGTTGTATTAATCAAAATGAAACGTGCTCAATATATTTGGGTAACAATCATTCCTGCTATATGGTTGTTAATTTGTACCACATGGGCATTAGCATTGAAGTTATTTAGTCAAGATCCTCAATTAGAAGGTTTCTTCTATTTAGCGAATGAATATAATCGTCGAATTGCTGAAGGTAGTGATTTAATGCCACAACAAATCGATAATATGCACCATATTGTCATTAATAATTACACCAATGCTGGGTTAAGTGTTTTATTCTTATTGGTTGTTTACAGTATTATTTTCTTTGGTATTAAAACGGCACTGAAAGCACATAATAATAAACAAAGAACCGATAAAGAAACCGTTTACGTACCAATTCCTAAAGGTGGTGTTAAAACGTCAATGTCACACTAGCTGTAATCAATAGGATACCAAATCAATAAGGTATCCTATTGTTTTTAATATTAATTTATTTTTTGCCCAATAATGTAACCTTATTGAACGGTATTTTTATAAACAATTGTTTGTTTTAATTGCAAATATCTCCGTTTAAGTGAAAATACCATTTCACTAGAAGATATCTATTACTAAAAAAAATTATCATTAGGTTGTATTTGATTGTTCAGTTGTTCCATTCCTGTGTTGATTAAGGAAAAATTTCAGATAAATCTAATTATAATTTGATAAATGATTGAGACATAAAATTTAATATGTTGAAAAAATAAATTTTTATCTTCTTATGATTGAAATAATCGTCTAAAAACAGATAAGGGGATAATCTTGCTGTTTGTATATATTTATTACAGTCTTTTCTCAAATTACTGCAAATAATATGAGGATAAGCTATATAGTTTGCCCTTTTTTTAAAACTCAATAGCCATATTTAGCAAGATTATTAAGTTTTATACCAATTCTGCTATTTGGTTATTTTATCGTATAGAGCAAGCGAATTAATGTCTTTAATTTTCCTTTCATGTTGTTCTTGGCTACTATTGCGATATTTTTGTGGACTAAGTCCGATTCTTTTTTTGAATATACGCGAAAAATATAGCTGGTCTTCAAACCCAATTGATCGACCAATATTGGCAATACTCATATTTGTGGTTTGTAATAATATTTTTGCACGGCTTATTCGTTGTTCTTGCCGCCACTCGCCAATTGACATTCCCATCTGATCTTTAAAAATATGTGAAATTCGTGATGCAGATAAACACACTTTTTGTGCGACGTTATCTAACATAAATTCGTTTTCATCTAAGGTATCAATCAAATAATTACAAACCTGTAACACCCTTATATCAATGTCTTTAGAAGATATGTTGGATGTTTCTTGTGCTCGTCTTATCAAAAATTGTTCTAACATGCTCATCGCTAAATTTTCTGAATAGATCGAGGTGGATTGTCCTATTTCGACAATTTTAATAAATAGTTGTTCTAGTTCTTTTTTTACTTTGATATTGGGGCGATAAAATCCGGTGTTTTCTATGCGGTTTTCCCAAGAGAGTAAATATTTCCATGTAGATCTTGGTTTGAAATAGATCCAAAAATGAAACCAGTTACTTTCATCCTCTTTACGGCCATAAAGATGCGGTTCTTTAGGTGGAAAAAGTACAAAATCGCCAGGATGACAGTTAAATGAATCATTATTGCGGTATATCGTGCCTTGACCTGCATAGGTCAGATTGATGATATAACCATTTAATCCTTTTGGGCGATCTATAAAAAAATCAAATTTACCCGACTTTTCGATCGGTGTTAATCCAGATACAAGATGGACATTAAATGAATAGTCCGGTAGTAAAGGATCATTTTGCTGCACATTACTCATCTATTACTTCCTAATTCTTATACATTTTTTATTTTTACATAAAATTTTTTTTTGAATAGTATTAATTGTGAGATCTTTATCACAAAACAAATTATCTAGACAGAATTGTCTATATTTTTAGCAGTAAATTACCTACTTATTTGAAGTTAAATTAATTATTCTTCCAAAAAAATCCATACTAACAAGTGTGTGAGGTGTAATTGGATGAGTAAAAAAATAGCAATTGGGTTAGATTTTGGTAGTGACTCTGTCAGGGCTTTGGCGGTTAATTGTCAAAATGGTCAGGAATTAGCCACCGATGTTGTCTATTATCCTCGTTGGGCAAAAGGGTTGTTTTGTGATCCTAAAAAAAATCAATTTAGACACCATCCTCTTGATTATATTGAATCAATGACACAAGCTATTCAATCTGTCGTCAAACAACTTAACACTGATGTTAACTATGTTGTTGCCATTGGTGTTGATTCAACCGGTTCAACACCAGCACCGATCGATGAAAATGGTGATGTTTTAGCTTTAAAACCAGAATTTATGAATAATCCCAATGCGATGTTTATTTTGTGGAAAGATCATACTGCAGTAAATGAAGCTGAAGTTATCAATCAGCTGTGTGCAACAGAACCTTATTCTAAGTACTTGGCGTATTGTGGTGGCGTATATTCATCTGAATGGTTTTGGGCAAAAATCATGCATATTTTTGGTCAAGATAATGCAGTAAAGAAAGCGTCCTCTTCATGGGTTGAATTATGTGATTGGGTACCGGCTTTATTATCAGGTACAACAGCACCAAGTAAGATAAAGCGAGGTCGATGTGCTGCTGGTCATAAATGTTTTTGGAGCGAACAATGGGGGGGATTGCCACCTTATGCATTTTTTGAAAAACTTGACGAGTCATTAGTTAATGCACTGCCATACCCACTATTTAAAGACACGTATACTGCCGAGGAAAAAGTTGGCACCTTAACCCCAATATGGGCTAAAAAATTAGGTTTACCACCATCAGTTGTTATTGCCGGCGGTGCGTTTGATTGTCATATGGGGGCAGTCGGTGCCGGCGCTGAACCTTATACTTTGGTAAAGGTAATTGGTACATCCACGTGCGATATTTTATTGGCTGAACGAAATGTCATTAAAGATCGTGCTATCAAAGGTATTTGTGGTCAAGTTGATGGTAGTGTGATGGCCAATTATATTGGGCTTGAAGCTGGGCAGTCGGCGTTTGGTGATATTTATGCATGGTATCAAAAGTTACTTAGTTGGCCACTTGATCAGTTAGCAATACAATCGCCCGAATTGCAATTAAATATTGAACAACTAAAACAGCAATTATTGCATCAATTGGCTATACAATGGTCACAAAATCCAAATCTAGACAATATTCCAGTGATTCTTGATTGGTTCAATGGTCGCAGAACGCCTTATGCAAATCAAAGACTTAAAGGTGTTATGACCAATTTAACTATTTCGACCGACGCTTTAACGATATTTGGTGGATTGATCTTATCTACCGCATTTGGGGCAAGAGCGATTATGGAATGTTTTATTAATCAGCATGTGCCGGTAAATAATATTGTTGCTTTAGGTGGCATCGCCAAAAAATCGCCTGTGATTATGCAAGTTTGTGCAGATGTGATGAATCGTCCCTTAAAAGTCGTTAATTCCGAACAGTGTTGTGCACTTGGTGCTGCCATTTTTGCGGCTGTTTCTGCCAATCTCTACCCAGACATTCCAACCGCGCAAAAAGTTATGTCTAGTCAGATCGAAATCACTTTTATGCCTAATGCTGACCGGGTTGCAAAATATCAACAACTGTATGAAAAGTATTTAGTTTGGTCAGCGACTTGCGAACCTAACTATTATCTTTAGTTTGTGCCCTAGCGATAAAATTTTGAAGGAGACCATAATGTTTATTTATAACGAAGCTGAAATTTGGTTTGTTGCCGGTAGTCAACATCTTTATGGACATCAGACACTTGAACAAATTAAAAAAAATATTCAATTGGTAACAGATTATTTTAATCAACACGCTAATTTACCCGTAAAAATTGTGCTTAAACCATTGGCAACGAAACCTGATGATATTTATACATTATGCCAAGAAGTTAACTATTCGCCTAAATGTGTTGGTTTGATCACTTGGCTGCATACGTTTTCGCCCGCAAAGATGTGGATAAGGGGCTTAACACATTTACAAAAACCTTTGCTGCAACTTCATACGCAATTTAACGAACAGGTGCCTTGGGATTCAATGGATATGGATTTTATGAATCTCAATCAAACAGCGCATGGTGGGCGCGAATTTGGATTTATTGGTTCACGTATGCGCCTTATTCATTCAATTGTAACTGGCTATTGGAAAGACAAAACTGTGCACGAGAAAATCGCACAATGGATGAGAGTTTGTGTGGCTATCAATGCAGAAAAAAATATGAAAGTGGTTCGCTTTGGTGACAATATGCGTGAAGTTGCTGTAACAGAAGGTAATAAAGTGTCGGCACAAATTAAATTTGGTTACTCTGTCAATACTCATGCGGTGGGTGATTTGGTGTCTGTTATTAATGCTGTTAGTGACACAGATGTCGCACAATTAATTGATGAATATGAAGCACTATATCAAATTAGCCCTGTTGCTCAAATCAATGGTGCAAAACGTCAAAATCTAATCGATGCAGCAAGAATAGAATTGGGTATTGAGCGATTCCTGGAGCAAGGAGGGTATACGGCATTTACCACAACTTTTGAAGATTTGCACGGTATGGCTCAGTTGCCGGGACTGGCTGTTCAGCGATTAATGGCAAAAGGCTACGGTTTTGCTGCTGAGGGCGACTGGAAAACATCTGCGTTGCTTCGAACCCTAAAAGTGATGGCAAAAGGCCTATCAGGTGGTACCGCATTTATGGAAGATTACACTTATGATTTCACCAAAGGTAATGAACTGGTGATTGGGTCACATATGTTAGAAGTCTGTCCATCTATTGTCGATGATGATGTTAAACCATTGCTAGATATTCAACCATTAGGAATTGGTAATAAAGCGGATCCTGCACGCCTTATTTTTGCTGCTAAACCGGGGTTTGCCATCAATGCGAGTTTAATTGATATGGGCAACCGTTTTAGACTGGTCACAAATGCATTAGAAACCGTTAAACAGCCACAACCATTGCCAAAATTACCGGTTGCCTGCGCTGTTTGGAAAACTAAACCATCGTTAGAGGTGTCTGCCGAAGCGTGGATTTTAGCTGGAGCAGCACACCACTCCGTGTATACCCAAGCACTATCAATGGACTATTTTAGACTCTATGCACAACTTCATAATATTGAATTATTAGTCATTGATGATGAAACAGACATTAATCACTTCAGAAATGAGTTGCGTTGGAACGAAATTGCCTATTGTCATCCTTATGCTTAACTGAATAGTTTAAGCTGATAATTGGGTTTGTTGTTGCCAATTATTGTTAACAATACAGAATTAATGGGGGTAAATAGATGGATATGCATACACCTATACCGATGAATACGACAAAAAACTCGGCTAGAACGATGACATTTTTAATCGGCTTTTCGGCAGCAATGGCAGGATTATTGTTTGGTTTGGATATTGGCGTTATTGCTGGGGCGTTACCGTTTATCACTATTCAATTTGAACTTACCACTGAACTGCAAGGATGGGTAGTGAGTTCGATGATGTTAGGTGCCGCTGTGGGTGCATTATCAAATGGTTGGTTATCTTTTTATCTAGGTAGAAAATACAGCTTATTAGCAGGAGCCCTGTTTTTTATAATAAGTTGTTTTGGATCCGCCATGGCGCCAAATGTTGAAGTGCTGCTTATTTGGCGAGTCATTTTAGGGTTTTCAGTTGGGATCGCATCGTATACTGCGCCACTGTATCTTTCTGAAATGGCGCCCGAACATATTCGGGGAAAAATGATAGCGGGATATCAATTGTTAGTGACCATTGGGATTTTATTAGCCTTTTTGTCTGATACCTATTTTAGTTTTACAGGTAATTGGCGAATGATGTTAGGTATCATTTCAGTGCCGGCAATTATTTTATTTATTGTTGTCATTTTTCTACCTAATAGCCCTAGATGGCTTGCATCGAAAGGTCGATTACAAGAAACAGAACAGGTACTAAAATCGATTCGCAGAAAACCTGAAAAAATCAAACAAGAATTTGATGATATCAAAAATAGCTTAACCCAAAAGCAACAAGGATGGACTTTATTTAAGGTAAATAAAAATGTACGTCGCACCGTTTACCTTGGTATGGCATTACAAGCAATGCAACAATTTACTGGTATGAATATTATTATGTACTATGCACCTAGAATTTTTAGCCTTGCTGGTTTCCAAACAACTGAACAACAAATGATAGCAACAATTATTGTGGGGCTTACTTTTGTTTTAGCGACATTTATTGCCATTTTTACTGTTGATAAATTAGGACGTAAACCAATCTTAAAAGTTGGTTTCGGCATTATTGCATTTGGTACGCTTATATTAGGCATCTGCTTACAACTTATTGAAAATGGTCACCCATCATCAATCATTTCTTATGCGGCAGTAGGTATGGCCATTATGTGTATTGGTGGGTATGCAATGAGCGCAGCACCTGTAGTTTGGATTCTGTGTTCTGAAATTCAACCGCTCAAGTGTCGAGATTTTGGAGTAACTTGTTCAACGACAACAAACTGGATATCCAATATGATTATTGGCGCAACTTTCCTTACATTATTAAATCACATTGGGGTCGCACAAACATTTTGGTTATATACCGGCATGAATATTTTGTTCATTTTTATTGTTATCTTTTTTGTTCCTGAAACAAAAAATATTTCATTAGAACGCATTGAAAAAAACTTAATGGAAGGGAAAAAATTACGTTATATCGGTGGTGATCACTAAAGGATAAATGATAAGTAACAAGTAACAATAAGTTAAATTAAACCTTCGTTACTTATCATTTGATTCATTTGTATTAAAAATAGGATGCTTTGCATGTTTACATTATTAAAAGAGCGCGTACTTGCCGCAAACTTATTACTGCCTTATTACCAACTTGTCACTTTTACCTGGGGTAATGTATCAGAAATTGATAGGCAAAATGGGGTTATTGCCATTAAACCATCTGGAGTTGCATATGATAAGCTTACTGTTGATGATATTGTTATCATTGATCTTAATGGCAATAAAGTAGAAGGCCGGCTTAATCCCTCAAGTGATACCGACACACACCTTGAACTTTATAAAGCATGTGAGCAAATTGGCGGTATTATTCATACTCACTCACGCAATGCAACTATATGGTCGCAAGCAGGATTAGACATTCCCGCATTAGGTACCACCCATGCTGATTATTTTTATGGCGACATTCCTTGTACACGGATGTTAACAACCGCAGAAATTGCAACCGATTACGAACAAAACACTGGTAAAGTTATTATTGAAGAATTTGTTAAACGTTCGATAGATGTGATGGCGATACCTAGCGTATTGGTATACGGACACGGTCCTTTTGCGTGGGGAACAACTGCCGACAATGCTGTGCATAATGCTGTTGTTTTAGAAGAGGTGGCCGCAATGGCATTAGCGACCCGCAATCTTAATCTTGGCATAAAAATTCAACGCGAATTGTTAGATAAACATTATTATCGCAAACATGGTAAAAATGCTTATTATGGCCAAATATAAATTATTATTTGTACGTTGATCAAAAAAATAAAAAAGCGTCTTTTTTATTTTTCGTTTTTTCGCTCTTAATAGCAGACAGGTTATCGGTAAATGGCGGAAGGTTTAGGGATAAATGATAAAAAGCGTTGTTAATGAACGTAATAAAACCATGAAAAAAACGACATAACAAGCAATTATAACGCATAAAAAGTATGCGTTATTAAGGGGGCTAGAGCACCAAAATAAAGTAATGAAAAAATAATTTGAACTCCGTAAAAACAAAAACGGTTGTTACAAGCACAATGGTTTTATAGCGATAAGTTAGATATTATGATTCAGATCAAATTAATGACCTTATTGTATATTCAGGCTTATTATAATTGTGTAAAACAGTCTCACAATCAAATTATCTTGCACTAGCTCAATTTGAAAATAAGTTGAAAGAGTGGTTGAACAACATTGCCCCCTAGAGTAAGGGAAGGGCTGTATGGGGCTGAGGCTAGTATGCAGAGTGAATATCTTAGGTTATTTTTACATGCCTGCTAGGGCAAAGAACTCGCTAAAATGCGAGTTCTTTGCTAACTATCGGTATATGGTTATTTTTACACATAAATAAAATTAATTAAGACTATTCATGATTTATAGGTAGTACATTCAAAATTAAGCCATCTACAGCAATAACTTCAACACGTTGACCAACGTTAAGATCTTGATTGCATCTTGCTGACCATGTTCCATCTTTGATTTTTACACGGCCAGAACCATTAACAATCGCATCAGTGACAACCGTTTTAATACCAATCAAATCTTGTTGTGGTTGATTAATTTCGCCTTTAGTTGATTTATCTTTTCCTTGCTTTTTAAGCCAAAGCCACCAAAGGTAAGCAGATGCAAGGGTTAGTATTGCAAATAAGATCCACAAAGTTGGCCAAGAAAGCGATATAACGCAAGCAATTAAACCCACAATAATGGCTGCAATCCCACTCCAAAGTCCGTATCCACCAGTGCCTAGTAGTTCAGCAATTAGCAAAATTCCACCTAAAGCGATAAACACCCAATGAGGGGAGTTATAAAAAGCCATAAAAAAATCAGTCATCATCAATTCCCTTTAAAATCCATTCAGTAAAAATCTTAAACATAGCGTTTATAGATTTTGTCAAAAAGTTTCAGGAAACACTATGTTTAAGTATAAAATTTGATTTTTATTTCGTGTTTTTAAGTAATTCAGCAATACCGCCAATGCTACCCATTAAACTTGACGCATCAAGTGGCATCATAATCACTTTACTATTATCAGATGAGCCAATTTGTTGTAGCGCTTCAGTATATTTTTGCGCAACAAAGTAGTTAATGGCATTAATATTACCCGCAGCAATTGCTTCAGATACCATTTGAGTGGCTCTTGCTTCTGCTTCGGCAGCACGTTCGCGCGCTTCGGCTTGTAAAAAGGCAGCTTGTTTTTCACCTTCAGCTTTTAATATTTCAGATTGTTTTTCACCTTCTGAACGTAAAATTGCGGCTTGGCGAACACCTTCCGCCTCAAGAATTTCAGCACGTTTATTACGTTCTGCTTTCATTTGCGCATTCATTGCAGCAATTAATTCTGCTGGTGGGCGAACGTCTCGAATTTCAATGCGGGTAATTTTGATTCCCCATGGGCTTGTTGCATCATCGACAATATTTAGCAACTTTGAGTTAATATGATCACGTTGTGATAACATTTCATCCAATTCCATACTACCTAAAACCGTACGGATATTAGTCATCATTAAATTAATTACTGCACGCTCTAGTTGATTTACTTGATATGCCGCTCTTGCTGCTTCTTGTACTTGAATAAAACACACCGCATCAATTTGTACGTTGGCATTATCTTTTGAAATGACTTCTTGTGATGGAATATCAAGTACCTGTTCCATCATATTAATCTTACGGCCAACACCGTCCATAAATGGAATAATAATATTTAGACCAGGTTCAAGCGTATGCGTATATTTACCAAAACGCTCAATAGTATATTGGTAACCTTGAGGAACAATCGTAATGCCTTTTAAGACAGTAATTAAAGCAAGTAAAACAATAACACCAATGACGATATAAAATACAGGCATAGTTCAAAAATCCTTATAGTTTTTTTATAATAAAAATGAGTCGGTTATTTTATAGATTATTAAATTTTTTAACCAGTTTTAATTCATGTTATATAAGCACATTACCAATGTGTTAAAGAGTGATTTCAATTTTTTCTTGTGTGGTTTGAAATAACGTTATAAAAATAAACAAATATGGTTATTTGTTTAATGGACGTATTGTTTATTAAACAATGCTATTTATTATGTTGATAGTGCCGAGTAAAGGCTTGCTTTTGCAACTATTTGTGACCACCGAATTACAATGGTCATATTGCTAGAATCAAAAAAATGATTTGAACTAGTTCCAAATGACATGAAAATAAGTTTAGGATGGCTTGCAATAACAAATTTAGATTTTCTCCATATAATCTATTCTATTGGTAAATTTTTAACTTAACGCTAAACTATGTATTACTGTTACTGCCACAATTATTGGCAATAAGTTTAGCTAGCATAACTAAACTATAAAATACAAACAAAAATAATAAATACCCACCTAAAACATGCTACCTAAACAAACTAAAGTATTAAACTTATTTTTAGATATAACAATAAAACACAATAGGAATTAAAATGGAAGAAATGACGATTGATCAAAAAATTGAACAGCTCAAAAAAATAACTCGGGAAGATGACATCGAAAAATATATAGATGCTCAGTTTCAATTGGCTACCATTTATTATTTAGATAAAAAAGATATCGAACAAGCAGAAGTTTGTTTATTAACGATTGACAAGCAGGCTAATCCTAAAGCTTATGCCGATGCGCAATTCATTTTAGGTAAGATTTATCAAATTGATAAAAGAGATATTGAGACGGCCGAATTATATTATAACAAGGTTGAAAGAGAGGATAATGCCCAAGCCTATGCCAGAGCGCAATGTAATTTAGGTCAGATTTACGAAATTGATAAAAACGATATTGAGAAGGCCGAATTATATTATAACAAGGTTGAAAGAGAGGATAATGCCCAAGCCTATGCCAGAGCGCAATGTAATTTAGGTCAGATTTACCAAATTGATAAAAGAGATATTGAGACGGCCGAATTATATTATAACAAGGTTGTAAGAGAGGATGATGCCCAAGCCTATGCCAGAGCGCAATGTAATTTAGGTGTGATTTACCAAATTGAAAAAAAGGATATAAAGCAGGCAGAATTATATTATAACAAGGTTGAAAGAGTGGATGA
>NZ_LZGR01000061.1:0-27817 GCF_001690255.1 Gilliamella sp. App2-1 | reverse complement strand
TTAAATATCATAATTTAAAAAAAATAAATATTGTATGCTATGAACTTGATAACTATAAAATTTATTCTTCATTAATTTGATGTAATAATTTTTAAAATGATAATTAGTGATCATATAATTAAGCATGTTACACTTATGTTACAGATTTATAACCATCTTAAATTTTGTGTATTTTCAGTTAAAAGTGACAGTTAATTCTGCCACTCAATTCTATAATTAATTTTTTTAATTGCCAATTTTTGCTTAGTATGCACTTTAGCCATTATTATTTTTATGTACCATTGTATTAAATAATGGCTATTTGTTGTGTTACTCATTATGCCATATCTCCCTCTATTCAAAACATAGAAAATGCATTAATTCACTATTTTTACTTACAAAAAATAATTCAGAAAGATCGTTGATTTAATTAAATTTTTTGTTTTTTTAGCGTTAGCCAAGGGCTTTGACATCAAGGTTGGCAACAACACCAAATTAAAAGCAACTGACAAAGGTACCTTCTTAAACGACGAGCAGTAACAAAAAGTCTACGAAGATGCTTACAAAAAGGCGATGAACGAAGGGATGTCAGCGATGGGCAGTGAAACCCGTCAAGGCATTGACATGGCGGTCAACCTGATTAACGGCATCATCAGCGGCGACATGACAGGGGCGGTTGCAGGGGCACTGGCACCAAAAATTGCCAGTGCCATAAAAAAACAAACCGAGCATTACAACCCTGAAACCGGCAAATGGGAAACAGACCACATTGCCAACACGGTCAGCCATGCCATACTGGGTGCGGTGGTTGCTGAGCTGCAAGGCAACTCAGGGCTTGTGGGTGGCTTGGGTGCAGCGATAGGTGAACGGGGTGCAGAAGTGATTGCGGGAATCCTTTACCCCGATAAAGACATCAAAGACCTAAGCCAAGAAGAAAGACAACAAATCAGCGCCCTATCACAGCTCGCGACAGGCCTTGCAATAGCCGCTGCCGGTGGTGATATTCAAGATATCAATACCGGGGTTGCTGCGGGGAAAAATGCGGTTGAGAATAACCGACTACTTACTCCAACAGAAAAGAAACGCATTGACGAGCTTGTTAAAGGAAACGAACGAGAAGATTTATTATATCGTGCAGCAGCTTGTGCATTAATTCATTGTTCAGCTGGATTAGCGGATGATGACCCAGATAAAGCAGCGTATTTAGCATTAGAAGAGCTAGGTAATAGCCCTGAGTTAGAATCTTATAGAGAACAATTGAAAGGTCAAACAACTGAAATTGAAGTCGAATTACCACCTTATATTACAGGAGGGGGCAAAAAGTCTTATAAAAAAATAGAAGAATTATTTGAATATACGACAGGCAATAAAATTTCAGATACGATGACCTATTATGACAGTAAATACAGCATAAGTACCCGAGCAGGAGGTACTCTTCAAGTTGGGATGGCTGTCGTAGATGGAATGGCAGCAGTAGCATTATCACCGGCTTGCGCCTCAGTATTGGGGTGTTTACCAAGTGCATATTTAACATGGTCAATGGTTGATAATGGTGCAACGGGGTTAATGGTCATTTATAATGGCAAAACTTATCATACGCAAACAGCCGAGGGACTTTCTAAGATATTAGGCGTGTCAGCATCAGATGCTGAATTGTTATTTTCACTCTCAACAGGTGGTGTTACCGCAAAAGGTTTGAGCGATTTAGCCTGGAAAGCGAGAGCTACAGGGCAGAAGTTATCGGCTAAAGAAGTAGAGCAAATAAACGAGGGTATTAATAGAGTAAAAGCTGGAAAGGGAGAGACTAATACTGCCGTTAATGATGTAGCTGGCACTATACGTGATGTAAATCCTGGCTATCCTATAGAGGGGCGAACACATAACTGTGTCAATTGTGCTATAGCTACTGATGCAACATTAGGTGGTAACCCAGCCTCTGCTTTACCTATTAATTCAAAAAATGGGGTTCCAATATCCGTATTAGAAAAACAATTTGGAACAAAATTTCAAAATGCTAGTAGGCCTAATAATATTATTGAACAAATGTCAAATGCAGGATCTGGCGCAAGAGGTATTGTATTTGGTTCTTATGGTCCGGGGCAACCAGGGCATGTTTTTAATGTTGTAAATCAAAATGGAAAAATACGTTTCTTAGATGGTCAAACAGGTAAAGCTGCAGATATGAGCAAGTTTAAATCTTTCAAATTTTTAAGGACTAATTGATGATTACTTTTATTGAAGCGATAAATAAAGCTAAAAGTTATTTAGCTGAATACGATATTCCTGTAGAAATTACTGTGATAGACAGATTTTCTGAAGGATGGCTTTTTTGTTTTCAATCCAGAGAATTTTTAGAAACTGGTGATTTTTCAACACAATTAATCGGTAATTGTCCATTCATAATTGATAAAGATAGTGGGAAAATATATGAGTTGGGAACAGCATACCCTTTAGATATATATATACAAGAATATGAAAATAAAAAAAACAAATCTGAGTTTTAAACTCATAATCGATTATGTATGTGCATATTAAAAATTATAATTTAACCAAATTTTATATAAGTAATTCAAGTGTGGGGGAGACATTAAAATATATAACTCAGTTTGAGGATGGGTATTTGTCAAAAATAAAAACAAGCACCTTATTTCCTGAAAGTTGGTCAGATAAGAGTATTATTGATTCTGTTAATAAAATTGGAAATACTAAGCCTATAGGAGTAAGACCTTCAACTGGTGAAACTCTTCATTGAGGGACTGTTAATGGAGTGGAAATCGATGTTATTAAAAAAGGTAATAATATCACGGCAGCCTATCCAATTGGGGGGTAAACCTGCGCCAGGATTTGATCCTATAAAATTAAAGAGATAAATTATGTATAATAAATTTGATGTTTGTATATCTGATTTTAGCCATGAAAGTGAACCTGGCGATTATTGGTATGATTGTGCCATTTTGGAGGCTACTGAAATACTTAATAAATTTAATAATAATGATTGGGAGTTATTATTAGCTCAGCTAAAGTTTAAGCCTATTTTTTGGCAAAAAAGGCTTGTAGAATGTTTGGGTGATTTACATAACTCACATGAATTAGAAGTTCTCCTAAAAATTATTAACACAAGTAATGAGAACTTATTTATCTCTTGCATTGATTCATTAAGGCTTTTAGATTTATCTAATCTAGATAATTCTAAGAAAGAGTTACTATTATTAAAAATAGATATTTTATTGCAGAATGCTAGCTCACCGGTAAAGCGTGTTTTAGAAGAGTTCATTAAAAAGCTAGTTGAATGAAAGTTAAATCCCCCATCTAATCAGCGGGGGAGGATCTTTTATTGCTTTTTAGAACTTGCCCGCAAGTTCAATAATCAGCTTGTTCTACTCAATTGTAGTAGTTCAAACATAATCCGACAATACTATCCTATATTAGTATATTCATTATTAAAAAGTGGCAGTTAATTCTGTCACTAAATCCTTTTTAAGTGGCAATTTTGATTTAGCATCACTTTAGTGATTATTATTTTTATGCACCATTGTAGTAATTAAAGCCTACTTAACTATATTGCTCATTGTGTCATATCTCCTTCTATTTAAAACATAAAAACACACTATTTATTTACAAAAAATCGGTCAGGTAAGGCGTTTATTTTATTTGATTTTTTTCTTGGTGTTTTTTTGCATTTTTCTGTGCCAGCAAAGGTGGCTTTGACATAAAGGTCGAAAACAATACCGACTTAAAAGCAACAGACAAAGGTATCTTCTTAACTGACGAGCAACATTGCCAACACGGTCAGTCATGCCATCTTGGGTGGGGTGGTTGCGCAGCTACAAGGCAACTCCGCCCTAGTGGGTGGCTTAGGCGCTGCCGCAAGTGAACGCAGTGCAGAAGTTATTGCAGGTATCCTTTACCCCGATAAAGACATCAAAGACCTAAGCCAAGAAGAAAGACAACAAATCAGCGCCCTATCCCAACTCGCGACTGGCCTAGCTACCACCGCGGCGGGTGGTGATGTTCAAGATATCAATACTGGCGTTGCGGCGGGGAAAAATGCGGTTGAGAATAATGGATTAAGTTGGGCTGATGGTGGATTTGGTGGCGATTTTATTGGTCTTTCACCTGAAACAGGGGCAAATTATGACAGCATACTTCATGCTTCAGCTAATGGTTATCTAACCCCAGAAGAGGCTTCGCAAATCATAGATGATATGAATTCAGGTAAATTTATGTATGATCCTTTAAGAGAGGATTTGATGCGATTGCCAGAAGATCTAGCTATATTGGTGACGCCATATGGTGATTATATCGCCTTTAGGGATGCAGATAGTTGGGGTGACTACGCAATAGCAGCAGCAGGAGTATTACCTTTTGCAAAATTTATCAAAGTAGCGGGAAAAGTAATTAAAGTTGAAACTAAAACTGCACAAGTTTTGGTAAAAGAAGCGGAAGTAGCATATAAAGCGGGGAATGTTGCTGAAGGTAACCGCTTGATGAATCAAGCGGCAAGCCAGTCAAAACAAATTGAAACAACAGTTGTAAAAAATAGTGCAGCTGGAAAGGGAATAGGTGCGAACAAACCATTAGATAAAACAGTCTTAGAAACGCAACATGGAAAAGGAAGTGTTGCACAAGATGGTGGAAATTATAAAGAGATTAAGTATAAAATACATAATAGCCAAGCAGCCAATCAAAAAGGAAATGAGAGTAGCAAATTTGGCGAGCATGTAAAAAAAGAACAAGAAATTAATGCTAATTTAGGTAAGCGCCCAGAAGATAAAATTTGGACAGAAACAAGTAAAAAACAGCCTGTTACAAATGCTTACGATCATTGGGATAAACATAAACACGAGTTTCCAGAATTTCAAAACTCAAAACAATACGTTGATGCGACACATAATTTTGTTAATAATCCTCCTTTAGGCACATTAAAAATAATAAGGAAAAATGGTGATACAGTTCTTTATAATCCTCAATCAAATATATTTGCTGTGAAAAATGCCGATGGGACACCGAAAACAATGTTTAAACCAAATCCAGCAGATCATGGATATAAGACTAATTTGGAGTATTTTAATGCACAAAAATAATGAAGCATATATATGTCGTGTTTGTGGGCTCGAGCAATCAGAGCCTCAATGGGGAGAGGATGGTCAATCTCCTACATATAATATTTGTGAGTGTTGTGGAGTTGAGTTTGGATACGAAGATGCCATTTTAACGGGTATTAAGAAATATCGAGATAAATGGATACAATCAGGAGCAAAATGGAATTGCCAAAAAAGTAAACCTATTGATTGGTCTGTTGATGCACAGTTATTAAATATCCCTAAAAAATACTTATAATAATTTGGTTATTATAAGATTTGAAGTAGCATAAACTATAATTCCCGATCTTATTCTTAACGGAGATTATAGTTTCATCTGTAGTAGCTCAAATTTAACCCGACAATCCTAGCTGGAAAAGGGAGGGTGGTAATCTTGCTAAACAAGAAACTATTGTTCAAAATAATAACTGGGGTGTGTTAGATGACGCTTCTAAAACAGCTTTCAATGCATCAAAAAATAATCTTAACACATGGGTACCAAAGGATAAACATATGGTTGGAACTTCAGCTACAAGATCAGCTCAATTCAATACAAATAATGTTTCAGAAATATGAAAGATTGTTAAAGAAACGTTGGATTCTTCAAAAGCAAGTTTTATTCCAAATAATATTGAAGGTTCTTTCCGCGTAGTTGTTGATATGGGGCGCCAAATTGACACAAAAGAGCAAACAAAGATTAAAGTTATTATTGGAAATGATGGAAAAATATGGAATGCATTCCCTGTAAATTCTCACTAGAGATCAATTATACCAATTTGAATGTTGGTAATATAACCCACGGATCTCGGCTTTTTTCTGTGGTTGAAGGTCAATTAGTAATCTATATAAATAATAAAATTATTTTATCAGCAAAAGGAATTTTGCTACTTGAATTAGCAAAACAATTAAAAAATTGGATCAATAATTCTGATAATGGCTTTTATTATGAATCTATGGATTACGAAAAAGCTCCTATTTTATTATTTAGACACATAAGTTTAAATAATTGGCAAATTAGTGGGGTTTGGATGGATAAAATTTATTCAAATATCAAGTAATCGGATTTGATCGTTGCATCTAATAAATTTAATGAAAAATTAATTTCTTATCTAAATTTGAAAAAAATTAATACCGAAGATTTATTTTAATATTTGAGTTTTTTGACCCTATCTAAAATTTTGTGTATTTACCAGTTAAAAGCGACAGTTAATTCTGTCACTAAATTCTATAATTAATTTTTTAATTGCTAATTTTTGCTTAGCATGCATTTTAGTGATCATTATTTTTATGTACCATTGTATTAAATAATGGCTACCTGTTGTATTGCTTATTATGCCATATCTCCTTCTGTTTAAAACATAAAAAACACACTATTTATTTACAAAAAACCGGTCAGGAAACGTATTGATTTTATTTAATTTTTTATTGGTGTTTTTTTGGTTTTCCTGTGCCGGCAAAGAGGGCTTTGACATCACGGTGGGCAACCACACCGACTTAAAAGGGGCGGTGATAGCCTCAGCAGCAAAAGACACGAGCAAAAACAAATTTGACACAGGCACAATCAGCTTTAGTGATATAAAAAACCAAGCGGACTACAAGGTAAGTAGCAGCAGTGCAGGCGTCAACACCCGTGGAATGCCATCGATACCAACGGGTCTTAACAAACAAGCAAGTAAAAACAATAAAAGATTTTAACCAAAGAATCAGTAACAAAAAATTTATATTTCTTTTATATAACGCATGCTGTGATAGCTATTTTTAGTTTACTTTATTTATTTTCAGCCGAAATAACTAAAGATTTAGTAAAGGAGTTGGTTATTATGGAAAGTAGTTGATATGTTCTTTATTTATGATGCGTAACGTTAGATCCGTGATAGCAATAATTAACGCTGAGCGTATCATTTGTTGATAGCGGTTTTGGTACATGGAAGATTTTAACGTATCGACAATGCCAGATTGTTTGGCTTTTTCGTGTTGCGATTCCCAGCTTGGTGGTAATACCATATCATGTAATAAACTAATAGGACCTAAGATTTCATCATCTAAATAAGTATATTGCCTGTCATCTTGCTCTAGCTCGTCCAAAATAGCGATCAGCAGTTCTATATCTTCGTAATCTTCACGAGAAATAATCCCCAATACATAAAGCAGTTTTAAGCAAACAGAAGTATCATTGAGTGGTCCATTTTTACCAACTAATGAAGGAATGACAAATTTAATGGCGTGAGGTTCTTTTCGAAAGACTTTAAGAATTAATTTGTTGACATTATCATTGATTAATTTTATGGCAACAGTGAGCAAGCTGTGAATATCAGCTTGCTGGTTGAGTTTTTCTAATATCGTATCTTCTTGTAATATCGATTCTGGCATTAGGTGTTATGTAAATTGGCGATTTTGCATTGTAGTATAAATTTCTTCAATTTGCTTAACAATAGAATTGTTAACATCAATCCCAGCGATTTGACAAAAAGCGTGTTTAACACCTTTGTCAGTAATGAGTTTTGCCAGTTCAACTGCTTGCTCATCATCACTATTACGATAGTTGAGAGCGGCTGCGATACCGATTAGTAAGTTAGTATTTTTAACTTGATACTCAAAAGTACCGAGTAATGGCTTAATTAAACGATCGCCAGCGCCTAATTTACGCATTGGCTGACGTCCAACACGTGAAGTATCATCATGTAAATACGGGTTTTCAAAGCGGTTTAAGATTTTTTCGATATAAGCCATGTGTTTTTGTTCATCAAAATTGTAACGTTTGATAAGGACTAAGCCGCTTTCTTCCATGGCTCCACGAACAATTAAACGAATTTTTTCGTTTAAAATTGCATCGCGAATGGTGCCAAAACCATAATAGAAACCTAAATAAGCCGTAATTGCATGACCTGTATTTAAGGTAAATAGTTTTCGCTCAACAAAAGCCATTAAATTGTCAACGGGCTGCATACCTGCAATGGTTGGAATCGGCCCCACAAATTGCGTTTCATCAACAATCCATTCTGAAAAAGTTTCGACAGTGACTTCTAGAATATTACCTGTTTTTGATGTTGCAGGCGGTACAATGCGATCCACTGCTGAATCGACAAAACCGACATGGGCGTTTGTCCATTGATGCAGTTCTTCTGGTAGTGATTTGAAGATTTCTTGTTTAAATTGGCTTGTACCACGAACCATATTTTCACAAGCAATAATATTCAGTGGTTTGGTGTTGCCTTGTTGATGTCTTGCCATAATTCCTTGCGCAACACTTGAAGCAATGCGCGCTAAAATTTGCGGACCCACGGCGGTAGTGATTAAATCAACTTTGGCAATATAATCGATCACTTCACTAGAGGTACTGTTAATACCATCGACATTTTTGACTATTTCGGTGATAGATTGTTCGCCAACAACATTGACAGGGTATTGATGACGCTGGGTCATTGCATCAATGATTTGTTGATTGACATCGGCAAATGTGACCTGTATGCCGGCATCTGATAGTAATTTTCCAATAAAACCTCGCCCAATGTTACCTGCGCCAAAATGTAATGCTTGCATTATAATAATCCTTAATTAAATTTAATTTTAAAAGTGGTAATGGTTTCCCACTTGTTAAGTGGGAACGATAATTGTGATATTAACTTAAAATAGCAAGTACCTCTTCAATACTTGTTGTGTTAACCAGTTTGGTAATAATGGCTTGATCATCAAGAGCATTAGTGAGTTTTGCAATGACATCAAGGTGTTCATTATTACGTGCAGCAATACCTATTACAATTTTCGCTTGGTCGTCGTCGCCTTCACCAAATTGAACACCTGCTGGGTATTGGCAAAATACGATGCCAGTTTTAATAACGTCGTTTTTTGATTCAATAGTACCATGTGGAACGGCAATCGATTCTCCTAAATAAGTCGACGTTAATTCTTCACGCGCTAACATTGCTTCAATGTAGGCAGGGGTAACATAACCATTATCGACCAATTTTTGCCCGGCAAAACGAATGGCTTCCTCTTTGTTTTTAGCGGTTAGTCCTAAAAAAATATTTTGTTCTGATAATTTAAATAGAGGTGCATTATCAGTGGATTGATTGCTGCTAGCTATTATTTCACTTGCTAAACTACTCGCTTGAGAACTTAAAAGATCCGCAACCAGTTGGCTATATAATTGACTGTCTAAAAAGTTAGTTAATGAAATATGATGTGCGTTTGGCGCATGTTGTTTGGCGCGATCGGTTAAGTCTTTATGCGTGATAACTATGTCAACATCATTGGGCAGATTATTAATTGCTAAATTAGTGACCAAAATATCGAGATCGGCATCTTGTACTTTTTTGCGTAACACACCTGCTCCCATAGCACTAGATCCCATTCCTGCATCACAAGCCACTATGATTTTTTTCACTTTAGCTAAATCAAGTATTCCATTTGTAATACCTTTTGCTTCGTTTTTCATTGCAGAAACATTCGATTTTGCCTCTTCTAGGCTTTTGTCTGTCTCTTTGGTTGTTTTTAATAAAATCGCAGAAACGATAAAAGTAACCGTAGTTGCAGCAATGACAGAAAAAATTACGCCAAGCATAGATGATTTTGGTGTGACAGCAAGAACGGCGATGATTGATCCGGGTGATGCGGGTGAACTTAATCCTGCTCCAAATAATGTTAAAGTAAATACGCCTGTCATTCCACCTAAAATCACCGCAATAATAAGACGTGGATTCATTAATACATAGGGGAAGTAAATTTCATGGATTCCACCAAAGAAGTGTATGATTGCGGCGCCACTGGCTGAACTTTTTGCTGATCCTTTACCAAAAAACATATAAGCGAGTAATAAACCTAAACCTGGACCAGGGTTGGCTTCGATTAAAAAGAAAATAGATTGAGAATGTTCAGCCGCTTGTTGAATACCTAATGGTGAGAATATACCGTGGTTAATGGCATTATTTAAGAAAAGGATCTTAGCGGGTTCAATAATGATCGACGTTAAAGGTAATAAATTATGCTCAACTAAGAAATTAACGGCTATAGTTAATCTACCGGATGCAATAACGACAGCAGGACCAATTGCGAAAAAAGCAAGCAACGCAAGTAGCATACCGATAATACCCGCTGAGAAATTATTGACTAACATTTCAAAACCGCTTTTGATTTTACCGTCTACGGCTTTATCAAATTGCTTTATTACCCAGCCAGCAAGTGGGCCGACGATCATGGCTCCTAAAAACATGGGAATATCTGAACCAACAATGACGCCCATAGTTGTGATTGCACCAACCACTGCACCTCGTTCACCGTGAACTAATTTACCGCCTGTATAGCCAATCAATAGTGGTAATAGGTAGGTAATCATCGGTCCAACTAGCTTGGCAATCGTTTCATTGGGGTACCAGCCTGTTGGAATAAAAATCGCAGTAATAAACCCCCAAGCAATAAATGCGCCGATATTTGGCATGACCATATTACTTAAGAATCGCCCAAAATTTTGGACTTTCAATTTGATGTTTGAGGTTGTCATAATATTCATCTTTCCTTATTGATTGGTATAATCATTATGCAGTTATTGTAGAGGGATTTCGTTATTCGATTCATCAAAAAAAATTGATAAGTGTGATGAATATCACATTGCTAAAACCATTCCATTTTTTATTTTTGTGATTAAGATCACATTTGTAGGTATAAAAAGCACAGTTTTAAGTCCAATAGACTAAAACGCATGTTTTCCTGAAAATTATTTTATAAAATAAGTGATCTTTGCCAAACGCGTTAACAAAGCCTTGCGCCATGATAAAATATCACTGAAAAACTTATTACATTAAACATTTTAGTGTTCGTTGATGTTATGTGAGAACTTTAGTTTTGATGATGATATCAAAACCATACCGTCAGTCCTCACATTTAATCTAGCGGAATTTACTCCACGGTAACCGATTTTGCTAAATTACGAGGCTGATCGACATCAGTGCCTTTGAGCAAAGCAACATGATAAGCGAGTAGTTGTGTGGGCACGGTGTAATAGATTGGTGCGGTAAGTTCTTCAATATGGGGTAGATTGATGATGTGCATGGTGTCATCACTGACAAAACCCGCATCTTGCTCGGCAAACACATACAGTTGACCACCACGCGCTCGCACTTCTTCGATATTGGATTTTAGTTTTTCTAGCATTTCGTTGGTTGGTGCCATCACAATCACTGGCATATCCGCATCAATTAATGCAAGAGGGCCATGTTTGAGTTCACCTGCAGCATAAGCTTCGGCATGGATGTAAGAGATTTCTTTGAGTTTTAACGAGGCTTCCATAGCAATTGGATATTCATCGCCCCTCCCTAAGAATAGCGCATGATGTTTATTAACAAATTGCTCTGCTAATTTTTTAATTTGTGGTTCAGACATAAGCACTTGTTCAATGCGGTTTGGCAAGGTTTGTAAGGCGTGGACAATTGCTTGCTCGGTGCTTTGTGCCATATTATTTAAACGCCCTAATTTTGCAACTAGTAGCAATAAAACCGTTAATTGTGTGGTAAAGGCTTTAGTTGATGCAACACCAATTTCAACTCCTGCTTTGGTTAATAGAACGAAATCAGCTTCACGCACGAGTGTTGAGGCAGGCACATTACAGACAGCAAGAGTGCTTAAGTAGTGGTTTTGTTTAGCTAATCGCAAGGCTGCGAGTGTGTCAGCCGTTTCGCCTGATTGGGAAAGGGTAATAAACAGACTATTTTTGCGACGAGCGGGGTTGCGGTAACGAAATTCTGAGGCAATTTCGACATCGCAGGGTATACCCGCTAAGGCTTCAAACCAGTAGCGCGCCACCATACCGGCATTATAAGCGGTGCCACAGGCAACAATTTGCACATGCTCTACTTGTTTAAGTATCGCTTCTGCTTGCTCGCCTAGCTCCGATAAATCCACTTTACCATGTGCCATACGACCTTCAAGGGTATTTTTAATCGCATTAGGTTGTTCGTAGATCTCTTTTTGCATATAGTGGCTATAGCCTGCTTTGCTACCCGCATCATATTTTGCATCAGACTCTATACATGGCCTTGTTACTTCATGATGATTCTTGTCTAAGATTGTTACTTTTCGGTGTGTAATAAGTGCGGTATCCCCTTCTTCCAAATAGATAAATTGGCGGGTGACAGGTAATAGCGCTAATTGATCGGATGCGATAAAGTTCTCGCCTATGCCACAACCAATAACTAAAGGACTGCCGGAGCGCGTTGCAACTAATATCTCTGGGTTGCGCGTGTCCATAATGACTGTGCCATAAGCGCCTCGTAGTTGCGGGATAGCTTTTTGCACGGCGTCAAATAAGGAGCAATCTTCGGTTGATATAATGTCATGAATTAAGTGGGCAATAACCTCGGTATCGGTTTCTGAACGGAATGGGTAGCCTTTGGCGATCAGCTTTTCACGCAATGGCTCAAAATTTTCAATAATTCCATTATGCACGACAGCAATAAAGCCAGATACATGTGGGTGGGCGTTATGTTCAACTGGTTCACCATGGGTTGCCCATCGAGTATGCGCAATGCCGGTAGCTCCTTGTAGTGGATGTTTTGCAATGGCATCTTTTAGTGCTTGCACTTTGCCAACACGGCGAACGCGTTGCAGTTCGCCTTGTGGTGAAATAATTGCCAGTCCTGCTGAGTCATAACCACGATATTCTAATCGTTTTAGGCCTTCTAATAATATTTCAGCAACATCACGTTTGGCGATAGCTCCCACGATTCCACACATAGTTTATTCCTTGTTAATTAACTTTGTTGGTCGTTTCCAACCAGAAAGTTGTTTTTGTTTAACTCGACTTACGACTAATTCGTTATCATTTACATTATTGGTAACGGTTGTGCCTGCTGCAATGGTTGCGCCTTTACCGACTTTTACTGGTGCAATCAATTGTGTGTCAGAACCGACAAACACATCATCTTCAATAATCGTTTTAAATTTATTGGCACCATCATAATTACAAGTGATAGTGCCTGCACCAATGTTGACGTTACTACCAATTTCGCTATCGCCAAGGTAGCTTAAGTGCCCAGCTTTGGTGGCTTTGCCTAGATGCGCTTTTTTTAATTCAACAAAATTGCCGACATGGGCTTGTTCGTCAAGTCGTGAGCCAGGTCGTAGGCGGGCGAAAGGTCCGATAGTACACTGTTTAGCGATAGTTGAATCTTCAATAATGCTATACGGGCTGATGTTTGAGTTATCATCAATCGTGCAATTTTTTAAGATACAGCCCGCACCAATAAATACGTTATTACCTAGTGTGACATTGCCTTCAATAATGACATTACAGTCAATAGTGACATCTTTACCGTGCGAGAGTGTGCCACGTAGGTCAAAGCGATTTGGATCAAGCAGTGTCACACCAGCGAGTAATAAGTGTTGAGCTTGCTGATATTGATACTGCCGTTCTAATGTTGCTAATTGTTGGCGATTATTGACGCCTTCAACTTCAAATGGTTGTACTGGGTGCGAGGTTAATATGTCATAACCATCTTGGTGCGCAAAAGCAATAATGTCGGTTAAGTAAAACTCTTGTTGCGCATTATTGTTGGTTAAACGAGATAACCAATTTTTCAATAATTTGCCAGTAACGAGCATGATACCGGTGTTAATTTCATTGATTTTTTGTTGCTCTGGTGTGGCATCTTTTTGTTCCACAATGGCAACGACTTTACCATTGTGGCGTTCAATGCGTCCATATCCAGTTGGGTTATCAAGTATGACCGTCAATAACGCGATACCTTGTTTTGGTTTGCTAGCAATTAAAGTTTGCAGCGTTTGAACCGATATAAGGGGAGTATCACCATATAAAATTAAGATATCTTCATCATCTTGAATATAAGGGATAGCTTGTTGAACAGCATGGCCCGTGCCGAGTTGTTCAGCTTGATAAACCAGTTGCACATGTTGATTTTTAAGTACATCTTCAAGCTGTGCTTTGCCATGACCATAAACAATATTGATGCGATTAGTATTAAGTTGTTGAACTGTATCAATAACATGTTGTAACATCGGTTTTTCGCCGATTTTATGTAAAACTTTAGGTAGGTTAGAGTACATCCGTGTGCCTTTTCCTGCCGCCAAAATAATAGCACTCAGTTTTGGAGGTGAAATTACCATAATCAGTTCCAGTCTGGTTAAATTAGCCTAATACTATAATCAAAGTTTTTAATGAAATCACCACCAATCTTTTAATTTTTATCATAAAAAAAGTAATATTGATATTTACCAAAGGGTTTAACAAAAGAAGGAAGAGATGTTATGAATTCCATGATGAAAGTTTTATTACTCTATACTACATACGAAAAGCAAACACTTAAGATTATGCAACACATCAAAAAGCGACTTAATGGTAAATGTGATTGCGATGTCATTGAGCTGCTACCCAATACTAAAATCGATTTAACACAATACCAAGCAGTTTTATTGGGTTGTTCGATCCGTTACGGTTTTTATAGCAAAGTGATGAAGACGTTTATCGATAACAATTATCAGCAATTAAATAATATGCAGTCGGGATTTTTTGGGGTAAATATGGTGGCGAGAAAACCCAATAAAAATACCCCAGAAACGAATTTATATACCAAAAAATTCTTAGCCAAAATAGCATGGAAGCCAACTCTTACTGCGGTTTTTGCCGGTGCGCTTTATTATCCACAATATAATTGGTTTGATCGCAATATGATCCGCTTTATTATGTGGTTAGGTAAGGGAGATACTGATGTAACTAAGCCGATGATTGAATATACAGATTGGACAAAGGTAGATGAGTTTGTCGATCAATTTTATACTTAAATTCATAGTTTTCTGAAACTTCTTTACAAATAAATCAATATTTTCCTAAAGTTATCAAGTGTTCAAGTTCTTTTAAATAAACTTTGTGATATAGATCAACATTTCGGCTAAAAAGGTGTACAATATCGCGCTTATAGAATCTGTCTCCTAATTGGAATTTTAATTGTGATTGAAAATTTAAGAAATATTGCCATTATTGCCCACGTTGACCATGGTAAAACGACCTTGGTTGACAAGTTATTAAAACAGTCAGGTACGCTAGATAATCTACGTGGTGATGATAACGAGCGTATTATGGACTCTAATGCGCTTGAAAAAGAGCGTGGTATTACCATTTTAGCTAAAAATACTGCTATTGATTGGAATGGTTACCGAATTAATATCGTTGATACACCAGGACATGCGGATTTTGGTGGTGAAGTTGAACGTGTTATGTCGATGGTTGATTCTGTGTTATTGCTTGTTGATGCAATGGATGGACCAATGCCACAAACACGTTTTGTAACGCAAAAAGCGTTTGCTTATGGTTTAAAACCTATTGTAGTTATCAATAAAGTCGATCGTCCAGGCGCACGCCCTGATTGGGTTGTCGATCAAGTGTTCGATCTATTTGTTAATTTAGGGGCTACTGATGAACAGTTAGATTTCCCTATCGTTTATGCTTCAGCATTAATGGGGATCGCCGGTTTAGATCATGAAAATATGGCTGAAGATATGACGCCATTATTTGAAGCGATTGTTAAATATGTTGAGCCGCCAAAGGTTGATTTAGACGGTCCATTCCAAATGCAAATTTCTCAACTTGATTATAATAATTATGTTGGTGTTATTGGTATTGGCCGTATTAAACGTGGTCGCGTTAAACCAAATCAACAAGTAACTATCGTTGATAGTGAAGGTAATAAACGAACTGGCAAAGTAGGGCAAGTTCTTGGCCATTTAGGACTACAACGTTATGAAGCTGAAGTTGCCGAAGCTGGCGATATTATTGCATTAACGGGTCTTGGTGAACTCGGTATCTCCGATACAATTTGTGATAATAGCTGCGTTGAAGCATTACCTGCGTTAACCGTTGATGAACCGACTGTAACCATGTTCTTTAATGTCAATAGCTCACCATTTGCGGGTAAAGAAGGTAAATATGTCACTTCTCGTCAAATTCTTGAGCGTTTAAATAAAGAGCTTGTCCATAATGTTGCACTTCGTGTTGAAGAAACGCCAGATCCCGATGCCTTTAGAGTCTCTGGTCGTGGTGAATTGCATTTGTCAGTACTGATCGAAAATATGCGCCGTGAAGGTTATGAGCTAGGGGTTTCTCGTCCTAAAGTTATCTTTAGAGAAATTGATGGTAAAAAACAAGAACCATTCGAACAAGTTACGCTTGATATTGAAGAACAGCATCAAGGTTCAGTGATGGAAGCACTTGGTTTACGTAAAGGTGACCTAACAAACATGCTACCAGATGGTAAAGGTCGCGTACGTTTAGATTATGTCATTCCAAGCCGTGGTCTTATTGGTTTTAGAACTGAATTTATGACCATGACCTCAGGTACCGGTTTGCTTTATTCTACCTTTAGTCATTACGATGATGTTCGCCCAGGCGAAATTGGTCAACGTAATAATGGTGTAATGATTTCAAACGGTACTGGTAAAGCATTGGCTTATGCACTATATGGTTTGCAAGACCGTGGTAAATTATTCCTAGGTCATGGTGCCGAAGTTTATGAAGGTCAAATTATTGGTATTCATACTCGCTCAAACGATTTAACGGTTAACTGTCTAACCGGTAAAAAATTAACCAATATGCGAGCATCAGGTACCGATGAAGCAACAACACTTTCACCACCAATCAAAATGTCATTAGAACAAGCATTAGAGTTTATTGATGATGATGAATTAGTGGAAGTGACACCATTATCTATCCGTTTACGTAAACGTCATTTAACCGAAAATGACCGTAAACGTGCGTTTAGAAGTGGTAATAAAGACTAATTAGTATTAGTGCTATCGTAATACGAAAACCTCGCTATTTAGCGAGGTTTTTTTTGGCTTTTACTCTAGCAATGGCATCGGCTATCGACTTTTTACGATCGGTTATTGTGCTGATCTTGTTTGTGGTTGGCATGGTGCGTGGAAATAAGATTGTTGGTGGCACTAACAGATTATGACCTAATCGCTGTTGCTTTTTCTGAGTTAGCGCTAACTCTTCTGATTCACTCAATACACTGCCTAATGTGCTTAATGTAATACAGTCTGTTGGACAGGTACTGATACAATTACTACACGAGGTACATAACTGTGGCAGTATTGTGTGCAACACTTGCTTGCTGCCGACAATAGCATCGGTTGGGCAAACACGGATGCATTTGCCACAGCCAATACAGCTTTCTTCATCAATAAATGCTTTGTATTCTTGTTTAGTTTGCATAATCACTTCTTGCATTAACTTAAACCTACAATATTACCATCTTTGTCAATATCGATTTGTCTATAAGCTGGGTTGGTGCCTAACCCCGGCATGGTCATTACATTACCAGCATAAACACGAATAAAACCAGCACCTGCAGATATTGCTAAATGACTGATGTCAACATCAAAATTAGTGGGTACATTTTTTAAGTTTGCATCAGCACTAATTGACATCGGTGTTTTAGCAATACAAAGTGGCAAATGATCAAGTTTTAATGCTTCGATCTCTTTGATGTTTTCCAGTGCGGTGGCTGATAAAAAGGCTTCGTTAGCGCCATATTTTTTTACCATAGTTTGAATTTTATCAGCGAGCGGCATGTTGTCTGAGTAAGGTAGTGTGATTTCGCTTGGCATGTCACACGCTTTGATCACATGCTCAGCCAGTTTTTCAGCGCCTTTACCGCCTTGTGTGAAAACTTCGCTCACTTCACAAGCAAAGGCACCATGTTTAACTGCATATTGTTGTAAGAACGCCAGTTCTTCTTCACTATCATGCGGAAAGCGGTTAATGGCAACGATCACTTGTAATCCATAACTTTTGGCATTGTTGATATGCCATGCTAAATTAGCCGCACCAATTTCAAGTAATTCGACATTAGATTCTGAGATTTCTTTCGGAATTGCTTGCCCTGGTTTGATGTTATATTTACCACTGTTAGATTTTAAGCTACGAACAGTTGCAACCAATACCACACATGAGGCTTTGATCCCTGTTTGGCGGTATTTAATATTGAAGAATTTTTCCATGCCCATATCCGAGCCAAATCCTGCTTCAGTCACAACATAATCGGCAAGTTGCAAAGCAATGCGATCCGCAATGACAGAGGAGTTGCCATGAGCAATATTGGCGAAAGGTCCGGCATGAATGAGTACAGGCGTATTTTCAACTGTTTGCATCAGATTTGGGTTAATTGCATTTTTTAGTAGCACTGTCATGGCACCCGCAACTTCAAGTTGTTCTGCGGTTATGGCTTCGCCTTGAGTATTATAAGCTAGAATAATACGGCCAATGCGCGCGCGCATATCATGTAAATCTGAGGCTAAGGCTAAAATAGCCATCAGCTCTGACGCTGCGGTAATTTCAAAGCCATCTTGGCGCTCAATACCATTAACACCACCGCCAACACCAACAGTGATTTTACGAAGTGCACGATCGTTATGATCTATCACGCGTTTCCATACAATACGATTTACATCGATATTTAAACGAGGCAATCCCGTTTGTGCGGTAAATTCATTGCCTAAACGTTCTTCATGATATAGGCGCGAATCCAATGCAGCCGATGCCAAATCATGAGCTGCGGTAATGGCGTGAATATCACCAGTTAAATGCAGATTTAAAGTTTCCATAGGTAATACTTCGGCTTGACCCCCGCCAGCAGCGCCACCTTTAACGCCAAATACGGGGCCTAAACTTGGTTGACGAATACAAGCAATTGCCGATTTACCAATATAATTTAGTCCCTCACTTAGCCCGATTGTATTAACTGTTTTACCTTCACCTAGTGGAGTTGGTGTGATAGCGGTAACTAACACCAATTTGCCGTTAGGTTTTTTTTGGTTAGCTTTAAGAATGGATAGATCGATTTTTGCCACATGTTTGCCATAAGGCAGGACAAACTCTTCAGGAATATTACATTGCTTAGCGATTTCGGTAATTGGGCGTAATGGCATACGAGTTCTCATTTAACAATAAATTGGGTTATCAGTATAAATAATTTAATTTGCCGAATAAAGCGACAATTATATCTTTATTGATTTTCGGCACAATTCGCAATTATCTTGTTATAATATTTCAATACATTCAATCAACGTATATTTAATCAAAGGATAATAAATTAAATGAATTGGTTTTCTGAGTATTCACTTTTTTTAGCTGACACGGCTACAGTTGTTATTGCAATTTTAGCAGTGCTCATTTTTATATTAAGCCAACGCCGTAAGTCAGCAACGGTGGCAGGGCGTTTATCGGTCAAAGATATTAGCCAAGAATACGAACAAGTCAAAGACGATCTGTTAATGTCAAGCATGGATGAGTTAGAAGCTAAACTGTTTATGAAAGATCTTAAAAAACAGAAAAAACTCGAGAAGAAGCAGGCAAAGTTAGCGGCTAAACAAAAAAAGAAACAAGCTAAGAAGCAAGAAAAATTAGCAGAACAAACAGCAACAAATAATTCTGAGAAGTCAGCTGAGAGTAATACAAACCAACAAGTAAAACCTAAATTGTTTGTGTTGTCTTTCAATGGCAGCATCAATGCACATGAAGTTGAAGAATTACGTCAAGAAATCACAGCTGTATTAGCGGTTATTAAACCAGAAGATAAAGTTGTAGTTAAACTTGAAAGCCCAGGTGGTGTAGTCCATGGTTATGGGCTTGCAGCATCACAGCTGTTACGGTTTAGACAACGTGATATTCCTTTTACTGCGGTTGTTGATAAAGTCGCGGCCAGTGGTGGATATATGATGGCTTGCACCGCTAATAAGATTGTGGCAGCGCCATTTGCGATTGTGGGGTCAATAGGTGTAGTTGCACAAATTCCTAACTTTAACCGTTTATTAAAAAAACATGATGTGGATATTGAGTTACAAACAGCAGGTGCGTATAAACGTACGTTAACCATGTTTGGAGAAAACACTGAAGAAGGTCGCCAAAAATTCAAACAAGAATTAGAAGAAACTCATCTTTTATTTAAAGATTTTGTTAAAGAGTATCGCCCAAATGTGGATATCGAACAAGTTGCAACTGGTGAGCATTGGTTTGCAGCGCAAGCCAAAGATAAAGGCTTAGTTGACGAAATCAGTACCAGCGATGACTTTATTTTATCTCATTTAGAAACACATAAAATTATCTCGGTCCGTTATCAACGCCGACAAAAATTATCGGAAAGAATTTCAAAAAACGTTGTAAAAAGTGTCGAAAGATTGTTTTTTAGACAAGAAAACGGGCTGTAATAGCCTGTTTTGTTACTAAGGTAGATAGGGCGATTGTTTTAGATTTGATTTTTGTGAACTTATATACAGGCAGTCATAATTAACTGCTGTATATCGTTGTTATTTAACTAGTCTAGAATCATTTGATGCTAATTGGAGTATTTATTCCACAGGATGCTGGATCAATTTATTTATATCATCCCTCCGTTGATTGAAATGACTTGGCGTGTTATATATCCCGCTAAATCAGACATCAAATAACTTGCTAGTCCTGCTACTTCATCTACTTGCCCCATACGTTTTAATGGTATTATTTTCATTGCCTCTTGTAATACAGTAGGTTCCATATCTAAAATACCGGTATCAATTAAACCTGGTGCAATACAATTTACCGTGATCTTGCGTTTTGCAAGCTCAAGTGCTAGAGCTTTGCTTGCTCCAATTAACCCGGCTTTTGCTGCACTATAATTAACTTGTCCTCGATTACCGATCAGACCAGAAACTGAAGATATAACAATAATTCGTCCACCGTTACGAAGTCCTATCATTGGCATAATGCAAGGATGCAAAACATTATAAAAACTGTCAAGATCGGTATGGATGACATTGTTCCAATCATCTTCGGTTAAAGCGGGGAAAGCACCATCACGAATGATACCTGCATTATTTACAACACCATAATATGCGCCATGAAGTTTGATATCAGTTTCAATATTTTGTTGACATTGTACGCGATTGCTGACATCAAATTGTACTAATCGAGCTGAGCCTCCTAATTGTTCAATAGAGTTTTTTGTATCAATCGCACCTTGTTTATCACTATGGTAGTGGACTGCAATTGCAAAACCATCTTGCGATAGTTTGCAAGCAATCGCTTTGCCAATTCCTTTACTGGCGCCAGTTACCAGAATTGTTCGTTTCATTTTTTTCTTCTCCTAATCGATTTTGGCCAAATAAATAATCTATTTCAGTTTGATCGGGTTCATAAACATTGAGTTTTCCTGAAACGACACATTGTTCATTGATCTTTATTTGACAATCAAAAATAGCTAGTTTGCTATCAAAAAGAACTAAGTTTGCTTGAATAATTAAATCGCTCTCGTGAGGAAAGGTTGGTAGTGAGGTTTTTATGGTTCTTCCCCCTAATAACATACCTAATTGTGGTTTTTTATTGTTAATAATACCGTGGTAACCATTCCATACACCAATGGTTTGGGCCATTAATTCAACAGCATATAAATTAGGCAAAGCATTATCTTCATTTAAAAAAGGTGCCAAAATACCATTTTTATTGACTTGAACACTACAGATGCATTGTTCATCATCAATTAAATGAACTTTTTCTAACATGACCATAGGTTCTTCATGTGGTAAATAGTAAGTCGCTGGATAATATTGCATTATATTTTCCCAATAATTAGAGATGCATTGCTACCACCAAATGCAAAAGAATTTGACATGACTACAGGGGTATTTAAGATCATGCGATTTGTAACAATATTGATTTTATCGAGAGTTTCATCAAATGGTGATGTTGAAAAATTTTGTTGTGGTAAATAAATATCTTGGTTAAGTAGTAGAGCACTAATGGCTAATTCTGTCGCTGCAGCACTACCTAAAGTATGTCCCGTTAAATGTTTAGTTGAGCTGCATGGTGGTAAATTCTGATTGAATAGGCGATAAACGGCTTTACTTTCTGCAAGATCATTCAATATAGTTGCTGTGCCATGAAGGTTAATATAACCAATGTCTTTGGTCGTTAATTTAGCATCATCTAAAGCTGCCTGCATTGCTTTTTCAGCCCCTAATCCTTCAGGATGGGGAGATGAAATATGATATGCATCGGATGATTCGCCAGCGCCCAAAATAGCGATATTGCTTGTTTCGTCTTTGGTGAGTAAAAATACAGCGCTTGCTTCACCAATATTTATTCCATTTCGATTTTGTGCAAAGGGTATACATGGGCTTGCAGAAAGTGATTCAAGTGCATTAAATCCATTAATTGGCATTCGGCTTAGGCTATCAGAGCCCCCAACAATTGCTGCATCAACTATTCCTGATTCTATCAATCTTTTACCACTAATAATTGCTTTAGCACTAGATGTGCAGGCCGTTGATATTGTGTAACTAGGACCTTTTAAATCAAGTAAAGCCGTTAAAAAACATGATGGGTCGCCTAATTCTTGTTGATTATAAGAAAAAGTAGACAAATGGCTATTTGTCTGTAAGTAATGTTTTAAATTGACATCCCCTTCAGCAATGCCCGAGGTACTAGTCCCCATAATAATTGCTATTCGTTTATTTCCATAGCGTGATATAGCGTGATCAATTTCAGTTTGGATTTGTAAGTAAGCGCTATACAGTAATCGGTTATTGCGAGTTGCGTATTGTGATAAATGTACGGGTAATTTGGGTAAATCAGATTTGACTTTTCCTAGCCAAGTTTTTTGGTTGTTGAGTAACCAATTGTTTTCTTCAATTAAGCAGTGCGGTGCACAATACTGTTTAGTTAGATTCTGTCTAACTTCATTTAGAGAATTACCTAAAGTATTGATTGCCCCAAAAGATGTAATATAAATCATTTATTTTGCATCCATACTTTGTATTGCAATTTTATAATCTAATTAGTTCTAAAAGAAACGAAGGTGTAACAAAACTCATTTTGTGGGTTGATGTTGACACAGCTACTTGAATTGTGTAGCCAGATGTTATTTTTTTACCTGTTAAACTATCTATTATTGTATAACTGATTTTTATGCGATGTTCATACTCTTCTAAGGTTGCAACAATTTGCAAGGTCTGTTCAGCCAATGATGGTGCAATATATTTCACTCGTGCATCAACAATAGGCCAAATATAACCTGACTCAATCATCTGCTTGTAGCCACAATTGAATTTCTGGAATAAAGCCTCTCTAGCTTTTTCAAAAAATTTTAAATAGTTACCGTGCCAAACGACTCCCATTGCATCTGTATCATGGATTGAAGTGGTATATTCGATAGTTGCACTATGTTTAAAATTATTTTTCATCTTTATCTATATCCTTATTTACGTTATTTGACGTCAGTGAGCTAAATCGCCAGAAATTATAATAGTTAAACCAATCCAGAGGAGAAATAAGACATTAATGTTCTAATTTTTTACATGATCTTGTATTATTTTATTCAGTTTATCTTGACGATTTTGTCTTGGCAACCGAATTTTATCGGAAAAAAGTTTAAAATAATCTTGAAAGCGCCCTTTAGTTTTTGACCCCAAATTAAATAAACAGAAAACCTAAAACTGGAGATAAAATAAAAGAAGCCTTTAGATAAGGTGAAAAGTTACTTAGTAAAAATATGTTATATATTTAGATATTAATCGATTTTTACGCACAAAATCATCAGTGGTAGGCTAGCCCAAAGTTTAAGATATCAGCTGATGAGTTGTGATTGTTCCAGTACCTGTTTAACAAATTTTGGCTATTATCTTGCTCGTCAGCATCTATTTGTCTTGTATTCATGAAGTCTAGGGTATTTGCTAAGTATAATAGTGTTTTTCAAAGATATAAGCCTGAGTCATGTTCAAGTTTTAGTATTGTATTAGTAAGACTACCATCATCAATTAAAATCTATTTTAACTGATAAGGTTCATATTTTTCAGAACGGTAGGTAAATCTTCACTATTACAGTAAGATGAAATAATAAAATAATAGTTAGCGAGTAAGGGCAATTATGTTAATGGCATAATGTAAGCGTCCCTGTGCTTGCTACTTTATTTCTGTTGTTTGGTAAGATAAAAGTATAGATAAATTCTAATTTTTTTATTTTTTCATGCCATGTTAGGTGTAACATAAGGCGATCTTCGGGAATAACTGGACACTGAAATTTGATTACATCGACGGATAATAAACACAATGAGTCGTCAAAATATTTTTGTGTGTAATAAATTACCCAGTTAAGCTGGGCAACTCCTGGTAATAAAGGTTGCGATTTAAAATGACCTTCAAACCAAAAAAGATCAGGTGATATAGTTAGTTCAATATTAGCAGAGTTGTTACTAATATTAATCGTCTTTTCCTTTGCAAATTTTTTTTTCATTGTTTTTTCGGTGTATCAAATAATATTTTTAAATCAATATAAGAACATTTCCCTTGAGAGTTTTTGGGTAAAACGTCAACAAATCGCCATTTTTTAGGCATTTCGATCAATGATAATGTATCTTTCAATAAAAGTCGAAAATATCGTGTTAATTCGAAATGGCTATATTGTTGTAACAGCTGTTTGTAAGAGGAAGATAACTCAATAACAGTACCAAGTATAGTTCGATTATTCTGTTCTAGTGGAATAACAATAGCTTGAGCTACTTCATCAAATTGATTAAGTTGTTTTTCAATGAATGTTAGTGATACTCTGTTCTCTGATATTTTTATAATTTTATCTATTCGTCCGTTTAAATAAAATTGTCTTTCATTCAGTTTCTTAATTTCATCATTTAAAGGTTCAGGTTGGGGTAATAAAGGAGAATTTAATAAAGGTGATTTTGATTGGTTATATTCTATACGAATTAATGAAAATAATTGCCAAGGTGTATCGGCTTGTGTTTGTTGTCGAGTTGCAATAATACCTGTTTCGCTTGAACCATATATTTCATTAGGTAATACACCGTAACTTTTTCGGCATAATTGAGCTTCTTCATAAGTCAGTTTACCACCAGATGAAATTACTTTATCACAATTTATTGTTGGTAATTTATCATCTAAATTTTTGATAATTGATGGTGTTGTGATGTAAATGATTTTTTTATGGCTATAAGTGGTTAGCTGTTCTTGATAAAGTACTGGTTCACAAATAAATGGAATTTTACAACTAAGAGGCAGCATTATTTTGAATGTTAAACCATACATATGGTGATGGGAAACTGATGCAACAAATAGATTATTCTTAAATTTCCCCCAGTCGAATTCCAGCATCTGAATCTCTAATTCAAGTTGAGAAACTGATTTTTCAATTGGTTTTGGTATTCCAGTTGAGCCAGAAGTAAACAGTGTTAATGTGTGGTGTTTAAATCCTGATGTTATTAATTGATGTTCTGTAATTATATTGTTTTTATCAATTTTATTGATGTCGATGAATTGTTTGTCTAGAAACTGTTGTTTAGGAAATTTGATATCATCGATTAATAGAGCATCATAATGATGTTTCATTTCTTTTTGGTAAGGATTTATTAAGATTGGCTGCTTATTAGAATAGAAAAGCGCCAATAGTCCTGCAATAAAATTAAAACTATCTTGCATGTATAATGCCCAATATTTGTTAGGGTGATTATTTAATGCATTAGTTATGTTTAAAACTTGTTTCTTTAATTCGCCTATCGTTAATGATTGGTTATTTCTAAATGCTACAATTTCATGTTCTGGTCGTAATAGTTGTTTTGATAGTAATATTAGTCTTGTACTTCCTGATGTATTGACCATCTTCCCCCCATAAATACACCAATCAAAATATAGCTCATTAAACGTTATAATAATCCGCTAGTTTATATATTGTTTATCAGATAAGTTATCAAAGCTATAGAACCATTGAAAATAAACACCAACTCATTAATACTAAAGATAAACTTATACAAGCAATAAGTTTCACCGTTCAACGAATATTTGAAAATAGATTTGGTAAAGTTATTAACCATAAAACAAAAGAAAAAACTAAATCACAAATAGCTAAATTAACCCGCTATAGCGTAAAGATAAGCAAATTATAAAAGGATAGCTGACAAATAAGGTATTCATCATGATATTAATTATCTACTTATCTTTATTTATATTCATTATTTAGTTTTAACTATATCAACAACACTTTGTACTGTTCTGGCAGATTCGATAGTTTTGGGATCAACTTTTTTATCAATCTTTGTTCTGAAAATGCGCAAGTAAATTAACAGTATCAATGCTAGTAAGATCTGCTTCTTCGATGAGGTTTAGACTCGGGTTAATATCTTCTGCAGTTACTTCAAAAAGTTGTTGTTATGTCTATTTTATTTTTGTTGTGATGATATAAAATTAGCTAATGATTGAATTGAGTAAAACGCTTTTTTTGTTGCCTCACTTTCTTCTGCTAGAACGATCCCATATTTGTTTTTAATAGCAAGCCCAAGTTCTAAAGCATCAATTGAATCTAGCCCTAATCCATCACCAAATAATGGGGCTTGAGTGTCAATATCATCTGGAGTAATAGATTCTAAATTTAGTACATCAATTATGAGGGTTTTAATTTCTTTATGTAGTTTTTCCATTAGTTTTCCTTTTTCACTGAAGCTGTTTTAATTTATTCTTATTTTAGTAAATACTAGGACAAATTCCTTACTAATCATCTTATAACTCCACTAGTATTTGGGCTAATAACATCAGCAATTGAAATTTTTCCCAGCAATAATATTAAAACAAGCTTTACTATTAAACAACTTTTTATTGATATATATTGCCATTTTTTTAAAAGATAATGAGAAGCAAATTTTAGATGAATGATCCGCATTTCTACTTGGCAACGCAATGTTATATTATCTTTATCTATTTGTAATTTAATATTTTTAGATCTGTTTCTTGGCGGATTGGAGTGAGTTAATCTTCGGCTACCATTTTGCCAATATTTGTTGGCTCTGCAGCAATATTTGTTTGATTCAGCGTAAAATGTATCCCTCAGTTTTTATGATACGGCTGATAAAGATATTGTTGAGATGTTCGCTTTTCATTAAGCAATCAGAACGTGATCAACTTCAAGTAAAGGAGGATTTGCCACAAACAAATTAATTTATCTTGTTTGATTTTTACCAAGTCTAAATCAGTAACCCATAAATGCCAGCATTAGTTTAGATTATAAGTGATATTTTTCGCTACAAATTTAGTGTCCATTGCCAATCTTGAGCATTTCCTGGTATGATAAATTTTCTTTGTTTATTCAAATAAGCATGTAAAAAAGCAAGAGATTGCGGATAATCAGCTTGATAAATATTGGATGTTTTTTCAATACTTTGGCAATTAACTTCATTACCACTTGTTAATATGTATCCAACAGCATAAATAGGAACGAATTGTTTTACATCCGTTCGATAAGGCTCAGGGATAACACCATCAAAGTCTATCAATAGTACTTTTTTATTTTTTTGGCATAATATAGGTAATGCTTCTATTAATCCTTGCTGAAAGCTATCACTATGTGCCGATAACGAAGTGATAGGTACTGTTTGATTGGCAATGATTGTTAGTAATCCAGCAGTTGTATTATGAACTGACAGGGCAAAATCAGTAGGAGAAATTTCACTATTTTGGCTAAGCGCAGATAGTATTTTATAAGTTCTTTCTAATTCACCATGTCTACTAGTAAAAATGGCTAAATCAACGCTGTTATTGTTTATAAGTTCAAGACCGACTTCAACGGCTAAGCGCGACGATGTACTCATTCGACGCGCTTGCATCATAGGCAGTTTATTCAACTTGGGTATAGGTAAATCCCAATCATGTTCTAATTTTTGTGACCACATAGCCCAATCATCTTTATTAGATAATCCTGGGGATAAGGCAAACCAATTTTTAA
>NZ_LZGR01000060.1:0-1716 GCF_001690255.1 Gilliamella sp. App2-1 | reverse complement strand
TATAAGGGCCTTTATCTAGATCGCCAAACCAACCAAAAATTTGTGGACGGTATTTTGATGGCATGATGACTCTCCTTTTTATTTATTCATCGTGAAATGGGTTACTGCTGCGATTTATGATAAGTGGGATTTCGTCATTATCTTAGCTATTCCGTTATATTGTGCCGTTGTTTAATTTCAGCTAACTCTTCTAATGATGTGGCATTAAACGCTTCAATCATCCATTCTGGCCAGCCTTGACCGTCAATCCTATGGGCTTTAAATTCCGCTTCTTGATCTGATTTATATTCGCCATCATCGATATTGGCTGATTTATAAAAGACCATAAAACTATTAATCCAACCCCAAACAAATGTGCTCCCTGCGCCGGCTCGAATGGGATCTAACATGATATGATCAATCACTTGATGCGTTCCCGGTTGGCACACCATTAATACGGTCGAGGTTAAGGCATTACGCGACATATTATGGATAATAACACCATGCAAATCATCCCAATCATACTCTTTTATACGGCGTTTTTTCGGTTGTAAAAATACCGCAGGATGCCGTAAAAACTTAAAGTTAAAAAAGTCACTTTCGTTGACATAGACTTTACCCGTTTTACGGTTAAATATAATGGGACTACCACGACGGGAAAATAGATAATGATACACTTGGGGAATAACATAATACATAGCGAGACAACAGATAATAAAACCCAAAATTACTACTATATCAATAAATTCTATTTTAGAGCTATCATGGTGTACCAACAACCAAAGACATCCAATGATAGCTCCACTCCCACAAATAATAGCAACAAAATAAAGGCAAGCATAAAAAATCTGATCATTGAGATCCTGACGAATAAAGGCACAGTAGTTATTATTGGCATAGCTTAAGCGACGATCATGCAGGGGCACACTATAAGGGCCTTTATCTAGATCGCCAAACCAACCAAAAATTTGTGGGCGGTATTTTGATGGCATGATGACTCTCCTTTTTATTTATTCATCGTGAAATGGGTTACTGCTGCGATTTATGATAAGTGGGATTTCGTCATTATCTTAGCTATTCCGTTATATTGTGCCGTTGTTTAATTTCAGCTAACTCTTCTAATGATGTGGCATTAAACGCTTCAATCATCCATTCTGGCCAGCCTTGACCGTCAATCCTATGGGCTTTAAATTCCGCTTCTTGATCTGATTTATATTCGCCATCATCGATATTGGCTGATTTATAAAAGACCATAAAACTATTAATCCAACCCCAAACAAATGTGCTCCCTGCGCCGGCTCGAATGGGATCTAACATGATATGATCAATCACTTGATGCGTTCCCGGTTGGCACACCATTAATACGGTCGAGGTTAAGGCATTACGCGACATATTATGGATAATAACACCATGCAAATCATCCCAATCATACTCTTTTATACGGCGTTTTTTCGGTTGTAAAAATACCGCAGGATGCCGTAAAAACTTAAAGTTAAAAAAGTCACTTTCGTTGACATAGACTTTACCCGTTTTACGGTTAAATATAATGGGACTACCACGACGGGAAAATAGATAATGATACACTTGGGGAATAACATAATACATAGCGAGACAACAGATAATAAAACCCAAAATTACTACTATATCAATAAATTCTATTTTAGAGCTATCATGGTGTACCAACAACCAAAGACATCCAATGATAGCTCCACTCCCACAAATAATAGCAACAAAATA